>JAMFRY010000099.1 GCA_026225015.1 Alphaproteobacteria bacterium | reverse complement strand
TCGCCCTTGCCGCACGCCCATGTGGTGACCACCACCACCCATAAAACCCTGCGCGGACCGCGCGGTGGCATGGTGCTCACCAATGATGAGGCGATCGCCAAGAAGATCAACTCGGCGATTTTCCCCGGCCTGCAAGGCGGCCCTTTGATGCATGTCATCGCCGCCAAGGCGGTGGCCTTCGGCGAGGCATTGCGGCCGGAGTTTTGCGCCTATCAAAAAGCCGTGGTGGAAAACGCCAAAGCGCTTTCGGCAACGTTGGTAGAGCAGGGGCTCGCCATCGTCACCGGCGGCACCGACAGCCATTTGCTGCTCGTCGATCTGCGCCCCAAGCGCGTCACCGGCAAAGCCGCGGAGGCGAGCCTGGAGCGAGCGCATATCACGGCCAACAAGAACGCGATCCCTTTCGACCCTGAAAAACCCTTCATCACCTCCGGCATCCGCCTCGGCACCCCGGCGGCGACCACGCGCGGCTTCGGGGTGGAGGAGTTCAAGCAGGTCGGGCTCTACATCGGCGAGGTGCTGGACGGGCTGTCGAAATCCAATGACGGCGGCAACGAGACGATCGAGAAAGCGGTGGGATTGAAAGCCAAGGCGCTGTGCGCGCGGTTTCCGATTTACCGCTAAGGGGCTAAAATGCGTTGTCCGTTCTGCGGCGAAGCGGATACCCAGGTGAAGGATAGCCGCCCGACCGAAGATGGCAGCGCGATCCGCCGCCGGCGCTTCTGCGGCGGTTGCAGCCAGCGCTTCACCACCATCGAACGGGTGCAATTGCGCGAACTCACCGTGCTGAAATCCGATTCCCGCCGGGTGGCGTTCGACCGCGACAAGCTAGCGCGTTCGGTTCGCGTCGCCCTGAACAAGCGGCCGGTGGATGAGGAGCGGATCGAGCGGATCGTCAACGGCATCGTGCGGCAGTTGGAGGCCAGCGGCGAATCCGACATTAAAACCGCCGATATCGGCGCGCTGGTGATGGAGACGCTGAAGGAGGTGGACGCCGTGGCCTATGTCCGCTTCGCCTCGGTGTACCGCGATTTCCGTGAGGCCAAGGATTTCGAGGCGTTTCTCGGCCGGATGGTGGAACCAAAGCGGCCACAGCCACAGCCGGAACTGCCGCTGCCGCCACAAAAGGCGCCAAAGCAAAAATGACGGATCCCGAGACCGACGCGCAGCATATGCAGAGCGCGATCTCTTTGGCGCGGCGCGGCCTGGGCGATACCGCCCCCAACCCGAGCGTTGGCTGCGTGATCGTGAAAAACTTTTCTGTGATTGGCCGCGGCCGCACCGCCGCCGGCGGGCGTCCGCATGCGGAAACCGAGGCCTTGAAAATGGCGGGCGAGGCCGCGCGAGGGGCCACGGTGTACGTGACGCTGGAGCCCTGCGCGCATGCCGGCAAAACGCCGCCTTGCGCGGAGGCCTTGATCGCGGCCGGCGTTGCGCGCGTGGTGATCGGCGCCCGCGACCCAAATCCAAAGGTGAACGGCCAAGGTGCGGAGATGCTGCGCGCCGCCGGGATCGAGGTGACCGAAAACGTGCTGAGCGAAGCAGCCGGGCAGACCATCAGCGGCTTCGCCATGGTGCAGAATGCCGGCCGGCCCTTGCTGCGGCTGAAACTCGCCTCCACGCTCGACGGCAAAATCGCCACCCATACGGGCGAGAGCCAGTGGCTCACCAGCCAATCCGCGCGAAAGGCGGCGCATGCCATGCGCGGCCGGCATGATGCGGTGATGGTGGGAGTCGGCACCGTGCTCAGCGATGATCCGGAACTCACCTGCCGGATTGCAGGCTACAGGCGCGCCCCGCTGGTGCGGATCGTGGTGGATAGCCATCTGCGCACGCCGTTGATGTCCAAGCTGGTGCGCTGCGCGACCACGCAGCCGCTCTGGCTTTTGCATCGCAACGGCGCCGATCCCGCGCTTAAATCGGCGCTGGCGGCGGCGGGGGCGCGGCTGATCGAACTGCCGGAATGCAGCGCGGGCGTGGATTTGCCGGCAGCCTTGGCGGCCCTGGCCAAAGCGGGGCTGACGCGCGTATTGGCCGAAGGCGGCGGCACGCTTGCGGCCGGTTTGCTTCGCGACCATCTGGTGGACAGGCTGGAATGGTTCCATGCCCCTGGCATCATGGGCAGCGATGGATGGCCGGCGGCGCAGGGTTTCGGCATTACCCGGCTGGCGCAGATACCGCGTTTTACTTTGGTTGCGCGGGAACAATGGGGCGATGATATGTTGAGCAGTTTCAAGGCGGTTGCCTGATGTTTACCGGATTGATCAGCGGCGTCGGCACGGTGGCCGAGGTTATCCCGGTAGGTGTTGGCAAGGATGCGCGATTCACCATCACGGTGCCGGCCGATAGTGCGGAATGGTCAGGCATCGCCAGCGCCAAGCTTGGCGCCTCCATCGCCTGTTCCGGCTGCTGCCTCACGGTGATCGAGCGCGGCAGGGATTTCTTCACGGTCGAGGTTTCCGGCGAGACTCTGGCGCATACGACCCTGGGTTCCTGGGCGCCGGGCAGCAAGATCAATCTTGAGGCCTCGCTGAAGCTTGGTGACGAATTGGGCGGTCATCTGGTATCCGGCCATGTCGATGGCGTGGCGGAGGTTGTAAGCGCCGTGGCGGAAAACGGCTCGACGCGCTGGCGCTTCCGGGCGCCGCCTGCGCTGGCGCCCTATATCGCGCCGAAAGGCAGCATTGCGGTGAATGGTGTTTCGCTCACCGTAAATGAGGTGCAGGACCAGCGCGAACGTTCAAATGCCACCGAATTTGGAACCAACATCATCCCGCACACCGCCGCGCATACGAATTTTTCCGCCCTCAACGTCGG
The DNA here is from genome assembly GCA_026225015.1 of Alphaproteobacteria bacterium. Classification (GTDB taxonomy): domain Bacteria; phylum Pseudomonadota; class Alphaproteobacteria; order Acetobacterales; family Acetobacteraceae; genus Acidocella. The sequence goes on along the minus strand of JAMFRY010000099.1, from coordinate 12,694 downwards.
AGACTTCGTGAATATTGAAATCGACATGCTGGCCCGCTACGTCGCCCGGTTGCAGAATTTTGGGCGGGACTGAGATTTTGGTTGTAAGATTGAACCGGCAATCCGCAGCGGTTGCGCTTAAGGAGAATCCCCGATGGACGGGCTGAAATCAACGCTCAAGAGTGCCGGCCTGCACGACTATATTTCCTCCGCCGCCGAAATCATCGAAGAGGCCCGCGCCGGGCGTATTTTCATTCTGGTCGATGACGAAGACCGGGAAAACGAAGGCGATCTGATCATTCCGGCGCAGTTTGCCACGCCGGACGCAGTGAACTTCATGGCCAAGCATGCGCGCGGGCTGATCTGCCTGGCGATGACCCGCGGAAGCTGCGAGCGCCTCGGCCTGCCTTTGATGAACCAGGCCAATGGCTCGCGCCATGAAACCGCCTTCACCGTCTCCATCGAGGCCAAAGAAGGTGTGAGCACCGGCATTTCCGCGGCCGACCGGGCGCGGACCATCTCGGTTGCGATCAATTCGGAAATGGGCCGCGAGGATATTGTCACCCCCGGCCATGTATTCCCGTTGATGGCGCGCGATGGCGGCACCCTGGTGCGGGCCGGGCATACCGAGGCGGCGGTGGATATCGCGCGGCTGGCCGGGCTGATCCCCGCCGGCGTGATCTGCGAGATCATGAACGATGACGGCACCATGGCGCGGCTGCCGGACCTGGTTGGCTTCGCGCAGCGCCATAACCTCAAACTGGGCACCATCGCCGATTTGATCGCGCATCGCCGCCGCACCGAAAAACTGGTGAAGCGGGTGGAGCAGGGCCCCTATATGGCCGCCAATGGCGATCACTGGCGGATCGTCGCCTATCAGAACCTGGTGGACAAGGTTGAACATGTCGCCTTCGTGATGGGCGATGTGACCTCCGCCAAGCCGGTGCCGGTGCGCATGCATGCGGTGGATACCATCGCCGACATCATGGGCGGCCAGCATCTGGCCAGCTTGCGCGGCGCGATCCGGCTGCTGGCGGGCGAAAAGCGCGGCGTGGTGGTGCTGATCCGCGAATCCCGCCCCACTGCGATTTCCGAGCGGGTGCGCAGTATGCTGCATCAGGCGCGGGCCGAACCGGCTTTGCGCGATTACGGCATCGGCGCGCAGATCCTGGTCGATCTCGGCGTGAAGGACATGATTCTGCTCTCCAACCATGAGCGCACCATTATCGGTCTGGAAGGTTATGGCTTGAACGTTGTCGAACAGCGGAAAATCGAAACCACCGATGAGGACAAGGCCGGCTTGCCATGAGGCAGTTGCGTTGAGCACCGCCGATGCCGAATTGCCGGTGGCGCCTGCGCTGCCGGGCGAAAAGCCGCGCATTCTGCTGATCCGCGCGCCCTATTACCGCGAGGTGGTCGATGGCATGAGCAAGGCGGCCATTGCCGTTCTGCACGACGTTGCCACGGAGGTGGAGAGCATCGACGTTGCCGGCGCTTTCGAACTGCCGCAGGCGCTGCGAATCGCGCTGCGCGGCAAAAAACGTTTTGATGGATTCATCGCACTCGGCTGCGTGGTGCGCGGCGAGACCGACCATTACGAATTCATCTGCAACACCGCGATGGACGGGCTGATGCAGGTGGCGCTGCAATATGGCATCTGCCTCGGCACCGCTTTGCTCACCGTTGATACCGTGGCGCAGGCGCAGGCCAGATCACGTGAGACCGGCGCCAATAAGGGTGCCGAAGCGGCGGTGGCCTGCCTGAAACAGATCGCCATCGCCCGGGCATTGGACGCGGTATGACCGGCGGCAAGGCAAGACCGCGCACCCTCTCCCGCGTGGCGGCGGTGCAGGCGCTGTTCCAGAGCGAGCAGAGCGGCCAGAGCGCTGAGACGGTGATCGACCAGTTCGTGCGGCACCGCTTCGGCGACGTTCCCGGCCATGGCGGGCTGGAGGACGGGCATGTCGCGCAGGCGCAGGTGCCGTTGTTCGCGCGCATCGTCCGCACCGCCACGCTGCAGCAGGATACGCTGGACGCCATGCTGGTAAGCGCCTTGCCGGAAACCTGGCCGCTGGCGCGCATCGATCCGGTATTGCGGGCGCTGATGCGGGCCGGCGCCGCGGAGTTATGGATGGCCGACGGGCCGCCGGCGAAGGTGGTGATCAACGAATATCTCGACGTGGCGCACGGGTTTTTCTCAGGCGATGAGGCGGGCCTGGCGAATGGTGTGCTGGACCGGGTCGCGCATTTGCTGCGCCCCGCCGAATTTTCCGCCGAGGCGCAAAGCTGAACGGCGATACCCGTATCGGGGGCGAGTTTTCGCGGATCGCCCGGTTTTTTGCGCCGCTGGCCGGACCGGAGGGCCTCGGCCTCAAGGACGATGCAGCTCTGTTGATACCGCCGCTCGGCCGGGAATTGGTGTTGACGGTCGATCAGATGATCGAGGGCGTGCATTTCCTTAAGCACGATGCACCGGATTTGATTGCGCGCAAATTATTACGCCGAAATCTCTCCGATCTGGCCGCGATGGGCGCAACGCCGCTGGGCTATCTGCTCACCGTCGCGCTGCCGAAGAATGTCGCTGATTCCTGGCTGGAGAAATTCGCCATGGGACTCGCCGCGGATCAGCAGGAATTTGGCATCGCGCTGTTCGGAGGCGATAGTTCTTCCAGCCTCACGCAAATTTCTTTCTCCGCGACGCTGCTCGGCCATGTTGCACCGGGCCAGGCGCTGCGACGTAATGGCGCACGCGTGGGCGACGAAATCTGGGTGACTGGAACGATTGGCGACGCGGCCTTGGGCTTGCGCGCCCGGCTCGGAGAGTTGCTGGATACCAGCGGTTTTTTAACGCAACGATCGCTGCTGCCCACGCCGCGTCTCGGCCTGCAGCTCGCCAACATCGTCCATGCCGCCATCGATATTTCGGATGGGCTGGTGCAGGACCTCGGCCATATCTGCAGTACAAGCGGGGTGGGTGCGGTGCTGCAAAGCCATCTGGTGCCGGCCTCCCCCGAAGCGGCGGCTTTTGGCGAGGCGATGCTGCAAGCCCGGCTGACCGAGGGCGATGATTACGAATTGCTGCTGGCCGTGCCGCGGGAAAACGCGGCGGCACTCATAAACTGCTGTGCAAATCTACAGATAACCAAAATCGGCTATTTCGTTTCGGGTAATGGTATCGACATACGCGATGGGACGGGCAAAAAACTCCCGTTCAGCAAGCAGGGTTGGACGCATTTTTAGTCAGGCGAAAGAGGCAGCGCTTCATTTTGTGAAGAAAGAGAAGCAAAATGAGTTTTTTCACTGCGGCCCGGCGCCCTCAGGATATCAATATGAGCTCCGCTTGAACATTCGAGATTGGCGATCAGCAGTTTGGCTGCTTTGGACAGGCCGGCCCAAGCAGCGTTTCGTCGTTGACAATTTTTGAAACAGAACTTAAGGTTGCGCGGCTCGTGATCGCGGATAACCTTTACCGCGTAACCTGATCAAAAAAACTCCGCATGCTGACACTGGAGAAGATGTTTCATGACAAGGACCATGTCGCCTGAAACGATTGCGATCGTGAAATCAACTGCCCCTGCGTTACAGGAGCATGGGCTTGTGATTACAAAGCGCATGTACGAGCGATTATTCGTCGATCCGGAAATCAAGAAATTGTTTGATCAGGCAGCGCAGGCATCGGGTGAGCAGCCCAAGCGGCTGGCGGCTGCGATCCTGGCTTTCGCGCAGAATGTGGACAAGCTTGACGTTCTCAAATCAGCTATCGCGCGCATTGCCAAGCGCCATGTTGCGACCCGGGTGAAATCGGAACACTACCCGTCGGTCGCCAATGCGCTGCTCCCTGCCATAAAGGACGTGCTTGGCGATGCAGCGAGCGACGAGGTGTTGAAAGCGTGGGGCGAGGCTTACTGGTTTCTCGCCGACGTGTTGATTGGCGAAGAAGCGGCCCTCTACGCCGAGCATTGATGGGCGCCGCCGGGAAATGCGGCGGCGCTGAAAGCCGCCTGCGGGAACGTGCAAGTCACCCGGATCGGTCATTTCCTTGCAGGCGAGGGCGTCGATATCCACAACGCGGTTGGCGCAAAATTTGCCTTCAGCAAATCGGGCTGCTCGCATTTTTGAAAGCGGTTGAGAATCGGCGTGCATTGGTTTCTCTTGACCCCGCATGAACAAACCCGGTGCCACGCGCTTTACCGTCGCGAGTGAAATCATATCCGCCGCGATGATGGCGCTGGTCGCAGTCGCGACCGCCTGGAGCGGCTATCAATCGGCGCGCTGGAGCGGGGTGCAGTCCACCGATTACTCGGCGGCTTCGGCCAAGCGGATCGCCGCAGGCGTGGCAGGGCTACGCGCCGGACAGGCGGGTTTGCTGGATGTTCTGATTTTCAATGACTGGCTCAACGCCACGCTTGCGGGCAATGCCAAGCAGGCGGGGTTGGACGAGAAGCGCTTTCGCCCTGATTTTGCCGTCGCGTTCAACAACTGGCTGAAGACCGACCCGCTCAACAACCCAGCCGCGCCGGCCAGTCCGTTGTTGATGCCCGGCTATCAGGAGCCGAACGACGCCGTCGCGCAGCGGATTGATTCAGAGGCATCCAGCCTGTTCACGGCGGGCCTTGGCGCAAACCAGCAGAGCGACGATTACGTTCTCACCACCGTGGTGCTGGCTTCGGTGCTGTTTTTCATCGCGCTTTCCCAGCGCTTCGAGAATTTCCGCATCCGCCTCAGCCTGGATGGCATGGCGCTGCTCATGTTGATCGCCGCACTCTACCGGCTATGGCTGTTTCCGGTGATGTAATGCCGCCACCAGGCCTCGTAGAGCGGGCACCCCCTCCGGAGCCCGCCCTACTCAACCCGCGCCGATCTGCACCCTTGGCGGCGCTTCGTCCGGAATCGGATTTGGCGATTCATCCGGGCCGGGCGGCAGTTCCACCGGCGGGTTGTCGGGCAGCGGATCACGCGGCGGCTCCACCACTGGCGGATTTTCAGATGGAATGTCCGGACCCGGACTATCTGTCCCAGGACTGGGCGGCGGCTGCGGCAAGGGTTCCGTGGGCGGCGGGGCAGGGGGTTGCTCGGGGGAAGCCTGCGCAGGCGCGGCTTCGCGGAAGAAGCCGGTTTTGCGGCGTGTCTCCTTGCGTTCCACTTGGCTTGCTTGAACGGTCTCGTGGATGAACTGCATTTTCTCGATCACCGGCTCGGAGAGGATGAACGGGTACAAATCCGAATAGCCCATGCTGCGGTTGAGATTGTTCATGGCGAAGGTGAGCGGTAGCCAGGCATCGATGATCGCGCGCACTGATTTGGCCCGATACGGATCGAAATTCAGATCGGCATGCAAGGCCTTGTTTTTCGTCGTCGTTGGGTGGATGCGCAGGCCAAAGGCGCTGGCCGTCTCCAGCGTATCCACGATATGCAGATAATGCGCCCAGGTCTCGGCAAAATCCTCCCAAGGATGCGCGCTGGCATAGGCGGAGATGAAACGGTTCTGCCAATCCTGCGGCGCCCCTTGTGCGTAGTAAAGCTTCAGGGCAGCGGCATAGTCCTGGCTGTCATCGCCAAACAGCGCGCGGCAGGCTTCCAATTTGCCGGCATCCTGGATCAAAAGGTCCCAGAAATAATGTCCCACCTCATGCCGGAAATGCCCAAGCAAGGTGCGGTAGGGCTCGCCCATCGCGGTGCGCAGCTTTTCGCGATGCGCGTCGTCGGCCTCGTTCAGATTGATGGTCACCAGCCCCTCCTCATGGCCGGTCAACACTTTTTGCGCGTCATCGGTGAGAAAATCGAAGGCCAGGCCATGATCGGGATCGTCGGCGCGGTTCGTCAGCGGCAGCTTCATGGCGATCAGCGTGTAGAAAAGCCGGTGCTTGGCAATTTCCATCTGCCGCCATTTGGTCAAATTCTGATCGGTCGACAGATCCGGAATGGTGCGGTTATGCCGGCAGGCCAGGCAGAATTTTGATCCCCCGCTGGCCGGAACGACCCAGTTGCACGCATCGAATGCAACATTCTCGCAATAGCGCACCAAAGGTTTCTTGCGCGTGAGCGCAACAAAATGATCGCCCTGCGTCTGCAGCGCCGCAAGCTCTCCGGTGATCGGCAGGTAGCCCAGCGAGTGGCCGCAAGAGCCGCAGAACCGGTTTTCGAAATAAATCGCCTGACCGCAAGCCTGACAATTGAACAGCCGCATGATCGCTCCCCGGAATGAATCGCGCGATACGCGCGCCTTGATGAATCGCGCGATACGCGCGCGCTGAACAGCGCAGGCGATATTGGGCGCAGCGGAAACTTAGCGAATGAAATTTATACCACAAATCACAAGCCGCGCGGGGCGCGCCGCGTCGGCCATCCCGCGCGTCATGCCCGGTGAAGGCCGCGCCATTGACCAAGCGGAGCGCAGCCTCGCGGCCAGTTCAACGCCGGGCGAGAAAACCAAGCGCGAAAAATATCCCGCCAACAATCGCCAGCGCGGCCAGCGGGCTGCTTGTAACATTCTCCCTTATCTCATCGGCAGCGTCGCCAAAGGTCTTCTGCGCCTTGCCGGCAGCTTGGTTCCATTTGCCCCTGGCCTGGGTTTCGATGTCGCCTGTCAGTCCACCGACGGCGTCTTGAATCCTCCCGCCGAAATCGCGTGCGGTACCCTCGAATTGATTTTCGTCAGCCATTGCACTCTCCTTTATTGAAGCAAACCATCTGGTGCGCAAAATCTGCGTTACCAGACCGTAAGGGCGGACGCTTGCCGCGGATAGATTTTTCTTTTGTAATTTTAGCCCCCTAATTTTAAGCCGGGCATTGCCGATCAATGGATCACGTCCTGCACCCGGCTTGCCAATGCTTCCATTGAAAACGGCTTGGTGAGCACCTGCATGCCGGCTTCGAGCTGGCCCTTGCTGGCCAACACATTTTCGGCATAGCCGGTGATGAAAATCACGTTCAGGCCCGGCCTGATTTCCCGCGCGGCATCGGCGAGTTGGCGTCCGTTGATTGCGCCTGGCAGACCAACATCGGTGATGAGCAGGTCGATCGGCACGTTCGAGCGCAGGATTTTCAGCGCGCCAGCGCCTTCCTCCGCGTCCAGAATCCTGTAGCCCATATCGTCGAGCGTTTCGACCACCAGCATCCGCACGCCAGGCTCGTCATCAACCACCAGTACGGTTTCATTTTTTTTCATGAACCTATCGCCGGACGCAACCATTTTCCGCGCGCCCTCATCCGGGATGTCCGGCGCCTCGCCATTCGAACGCCGATCGGCGCGCGGCAAATAGATCGTCACGGTGGTGCCAAGGCCGGGCTCCGAGGCGATGCGCAGGTTGCCGCCGGACTGGCGGGCAAATCCATAGGTCATGGAAAGCCCCAAACCGGTGCCTTGCCCAAGCGGCTTGGTCGTAAAGAACGGGTCGAATGCGCGCTCAACGATTTCCGCCGTCATGCCGTAGCCATTATCGCGCACGCTCAACAGAATATACGATCCCGGGGTGAGTTCGAGCTTGGCGGCGGCCTCGTCATCCAGCCATAGATCGCTCGTTGCAATGCTGATCCGGCCGCCATCAGGCATGGCGTCCTTGGCATTGATGCAGAGATTTAGCAGCGCGCTTTCAAGCTGATTAGGATCGACCAAGGCGGTTGCGCTTAGGCCCGGCGTCACAACCTCCACGGTAATTTCCGGGCCAATGGTGCGGTTGATTAACGCCTCCATATCGGCGATCAACCGATTGATGTCCGTCCGTTTCGGGTCCAGCGTTTGCCGCCGGGAGAATGCCAGCAGCCGGTTGGTGAGGGCGGCGGCGCGGTCCGATGCCGCCTCGGCGGCGCTTAAATACCGGTCCAGCTCATCGAATCGGCGCTGGCCGATGCGCCGGCGCAGCAACTCCATGCTGCCCTTGATGGCGGTGAGGATATTGTTGAAATCATGCGCCAGGCCGCCGGTGAGTTGGCCGACAGCCTCCATCTTCTGCGCCCGCCGCAATTGTTCTTCGGTTTTCTGTAGCAACAGGTTGCGCGCCGCAAATTGCCGTTCCAACGCTTCGGTTCGGCCGCGCAGGGCGTTGCCCGCATTCCAGAGCCGGATAATGGTTTCCATCGCCAGAGCCAGCAGCGCCACAATAACGCTGTTGGTCCCGACAAACGAAATGACGGGCAACCAACCATGCAACCCGACAAGGAGAAAACCATGACCCGGCGAGAGGATGAAAAATTCGGCCAGGGCCGCCGACACCACTATGGCGGCCAGGCCGGCGCCGAACCCGGCAATGATCGGGGCCAGGAAAATAACCGGATGGAATGTAAGAAAGGTGACCCCGGCAAGGTTTTTCACGAGCGCCAAATGCAGCCAGAGCTCGGGTAGAGAACCGAAAACGGCGATCAGATAGCCGATCCATTGTCTTTCGCGTAACCATACGATCTTGGCAAACCAATCCACGTGCAACATATCTCCGAGTCGTGGCGATAACCGCCTGCACCTCACGCAAGCATTATGGCCTCAGGCATGATTTCTTCATGCGCGCGAATATTGTCCACCCGGAGTATATGCCAGTAGCGGCGGATTTCGCGGTAAATCGGATGAACGAATCATGGCGATTTTGTTAGCCGGCGGGCCGCCATTGACAGATCGTTAATTTTCCGCATCGAAAAAGCCGTTGCGTGTTACAAGCTTGCCAAACCGATTCCGGCGCAAACCTGGGCCTTTTTTCTTGCATTGCGCGCGTTGCACAAAGATTTCGCGGCTCAACGCGATTTCCAGTTGTTGAATTGGAATTTTCTGCCCCTTGCGCTCGAACGCTTCGTCCTGGCTTCGTTGTTTATCCGCAATCTTGCGCGCAGCCTATCGCGCGGCGGTTTTTCAAAACAATCAGGGTTCCTGCGCGCCATCCTGCTTCGCGCCGCGCGCCACAATCTGCAACGCATCATCCGCAAGCGGCCGCTGCAGCGCCTTCGCCTCCGCCCAGGGCGCCAGCATCCAGGCTTCCAATTCCTCCTTTTTGGTCAGAATCACCGGCATTGCCTTGGGATGGATTGGCGCCACGATGGCGTTCGGTTCGGTGGTGAGAAATCCAAAAAGCCGATGCACGCCCGCCACCGGCGCTGCTTTGGTCCCGCGCGTGCCATGCCAATTCGTCCAGATGCCTGCAAAACAGAACAGCTTCCGGCTTTCATCCAAGGCGAACCAGACCGGGGTTTTGCGGGGCCTGGTATCCTCGTACTCGCAAAAGGAGGTCGCCGGAACCAGGCACCGGTTTGTCGGCCCAAGCCAGCTTCGCCAATGCGGGCTTTGCGTATTGCGGATATTCGTCACTGGTTGCGCCCCGTATTGCGGCGGCCCCGGCATGCCCCAGCGCAGGAGCCCCAATTCCCGCTCGCCATCCGCGGCGTTGAATATAACGGGCGCCAAGTAGTCGGGAAATATGCCCGGCAACGGCGGCAGGTTGCCGGTGCTGTCGCGCATGGCGCCGGTAAATTGCCGAATCGCCTGTTGCCCCTTGGTCACGGAATAGAGGTTGCACATTGGCGAGAAGCGTAACGGACGGTGTAAGAAAATGCGATTCGACTCTGTTGGTACGTCGGGTAGGCGGCTGATATTCCGATGTCCAGCTCCGCGGAAAGCAAACCAACGACTACACCGTCACGAGCGCCTAACGGCGGATTCGGCCACTGACTGAAACCCATTAACCCGGCCAGTCCTCCGGGAAACAGGCTTAACCCGAATTTCCATACAAGCGCCATCAGGCGAGCTTGCATCAGTGAAAAATGCTCTCGTAGCGCGCATGTTCGTTTGATGTCAGTCTACTGCGCTTGAGCGCCAGTCTTGAGCGCCAGTCTTGAGCGCCAGTCTTGAACGCCAGTCTTGAGCGCCAGTATTGTCCCGACCGCACCGGCGATCACGCATACGAGCGTGACCGGTATCACAAGCAGAACGTCGCCAGCCAGAAAGAAAACGACCAGGCGAAGGGCCACAGGCATAAACGACGCGTAGCCCCACACTTCCACAAGCCACTTACCTAGCTGCACGCGCGCTGGATTCTCCAGGGTAGGAGGCGCACCAAGCAATCGGGAAGCATCTGAAGGATTAGGCCAGCAAGACGTCCGCTTCCGCCCAAATTGGCGTTCAAGGGTTGTATAATTTAAGTATAAATACACGGAAAGATAGTAAGTCTTCACCTTGGCGTTCCATAATGGCTTGGATTTAGTGAACTATATGGAGCACATATCATGTCAAAAGACGTATTAAAGCGGTCAGCCAATATATCTGAAGTCGGCGAGTGGACAAGGTTTCACTGTTTAATTGCAGCCATGCTTTCGAACTCGGCTCTTGAGCTCGGCTCTCAGAGCCCGGACGTGGTTTTCAGGGTTTTCGACGATATGGTCCGGCTGATTCCGCAGCAACAATAGACCATCGCATACCTACTTCAGGCTATGCACCCTGCATGCCCTTGCCGGTAAAGACGGCCATAATTTCCGGGCAGGCTCAGAGTCGAGGGCTACCTTGCCAGGACCGTCGAGGGCTACCTCGCCAGGATCATTGACCGGCCGCGCGCCCGGTGTTGGCGCGTCGTCCAGACCCTTAAATTTCGACAAGAATTTGCGTAACGCCGCGTCACCTTTAGCCGTCATTTTCACTCCCGTTGATCGCCGGCCTGTTGCCCCGGATGTTGCCCCGGACCATTTTTAGGCTGGCATTTTTAGGTCATAATATTTCCTGCAACCCTTTTGGTCACTGGTGCGCCGGGCAGGAATCGAACCCGCAACCAAACCGTTATGAGCGGTCCGCTCTAACCGTTGAGCTACCGGCGCGCCTGACTCCGCCCACACTCGACCAATGCAGGCGGCGCGGCCGCAACATAGCGGCGGTGGATGCGTTGGCAAGATCGTCCGCCACTTGTATAGCCGGGTTGAGCCTTTCAATCGGGAGAATTCTGCAATGGACGTGTCGAAAATCGCCGCCGGACGTGATGTGCCGCATGACATCAACGTCGTTATCGAAATTCCGCAAGGATCCGGCGTCAAATACGAAATCGACAAGGAAAGCGGCGCCCTGGTGGTGGACCGCGTGGTCTTCACCCCCATGACCTATCCCGCGGCCTATGGCTTCATCCCCAACACCCTGGCCGATGACGGCGACCCGGCCGACGCTTTGGTGCTGATCCCGGTCGCCGTGGTGCCAGGTGCTGTGATCCGCGCCCGCCCGATCGGCCTGTTGAAATGGAAGACGAAGCCGGCCAGGATGAGAAGATCGTCTGCGTGCCGCATGACAAGGTCCACCCGCAATATACCGGCATCACCGAAATCACCCAACTGCCGGCGATCACCCTGGACACCATCAAGCATTTCTTCGAGCACTATAAGGACCTCGAAAAAGGCAAATGGGTCAAAATCACCGGCTGGGGCGACCGTGCCGAGGCCGAGGCGGCGATCGTTGAAAGCCAGAGGCGCGCCGCCAAATAGCGCTTACGGGTAAAGCCGGCCCCGGTCCCAGCCTGCGCCGTTGCGGGTGAAGGTAATCCGGTCATGCAGCCGGAACGCCTGATCCTGCCAGAACTCGAACTGCGCCGGGATCACCCGCCAGCCGGACCAGAAGGGCGGGCGGGGCGTCGTCTCCTCGGGGAACCGCGCCTCCACCTCGGCGAGATTCGCTTCGAAGGTCGCGCGGTCGGCAAGCGGCCGGGATTGCGCCGAGGCCCATGCGCCCAGGCGCGAGGGCCGCGGCCGGCCGGCGAAATATTCGTCCGCCTGCTGATCCGTCACTTGCGATGCCTCGCCCTCGATCCGGATCTGGCGCAGTAGCGACTTCCAATGGAATAGCAGCGCCACATGCGGGTTTTGCCTTATCTCATTGGATTTGCGGGATTCCAGGTTGGTGTAGAACACGAATCCCTGCGCATCCCACTCCTTCAGCAGCGCGATTCGCGCCGAGGGCCTGCCATCTGCCGTGCTGGTCGCCACGGTCATGGCGTTCGCATCGTTCACCTCGCTCACCTTCGCCTCATCGAACCAGAGCGCGAAAGTTGCAAAAGGGTCCAAAAACTCCGTCACTGCTCGTCCTCCGGTTGCCAGGCTTCATATAGTCGATCGCTCCAGGCTTTCCCTGACCCAGATCAATGCCAAAGGGGCTTTCAGCCCTTGCCCGCAGGCTGTACGCTATGCCACCAACCATTGCATTCCCAAGCCCGTCCGGAGATACAAATTAATGCCCGACATTGCCGCCCAGGTCTCGCCGGCCACCGGTACGCTCATGCAGGGCAAGCGCGGGGTGATCATGGGTGTTGCCAATAATCGCTCCATTGCCTGGGCCATTGCGCGGGCCATTGCCGCGCAGGGCGGCGAGGCCGCTTTCACCTATCAGGGCGAGGCGCTGGAAAAACGGGTGCGCCCGCTTGCCTCCTCCATCGGTTCGGACCTGCTGATCCCTTGCGATGTCAGCAGCGACGAGGCGCTGGACGCGGCTTTCGACACCGTTGCCGCCAGATGGGGCAAGATCGACTATCTGGTGCATGCGATCGGCTATGCGGACAAGAACTTTCTGCGCGGCCGCTTCATCGACACGTCGCGCGCCGCCTTCCTGCAGGCGTTGGATATTTCCTGTTTCTCCTTCGCCGCCGCCGGCCGGCGCGCCGCCGCGCTGATGCAGGATGGCGGTTCGCTGCTTACGCTGAGCTATCTTGGTGCCGAGCGGGTAATGCCGCATTACAACGTGATGGGCGTGGCAAAGGCGGCCCTGGAGGCC
>JAMFRY010000098.1 GCA_026225015.1 Alphaproteobacteria bacterium | reverse complement strand
GCCAGATGATGCTGCGCCGCGCGATTAATCGGGGCGACGTTCCGCCGGTTTCGTTCAGGATGCCGTTCGCGCCGTTCTCATCCTGGCTCACTTTGGGCTTTTTACTGGCCGTGCTGGTGCTGACCGCATTTGATTATCCGGATGGCACGTTCACAGTCGCGGCGATTCCGATTGTGGCGATCGCGCTGGCTGCCGGCTGGGTGGTGTTGAAGGGCAGCAGCCCGTTCAGCCCGACGATCCCTTCCTATATCCTCACCAAGATAGTCGAAGAGGATGAACGCGATCCACGTTAGGCACGCTTGTGGACGCATCGATCGCAATCCATGGCGGCGCCGGCACGATCCCTGCCGCAATGCTCGATGCCGCAATCGCCGATGAATACCATGCGGCGTTGCGAAACGCATTACAGGCCGGCTGGAACGTTCTAGCAAAAGGAGGCCGGGCATTGGATGCGGTGACGCAAGCTGTGATCGTCCTGGAAGATGATCCGCTGTTCAATGCCGCACGCGGAGCGGTTTTTACCTCCGCCGGCACGCTGGAGATGGATGCGGCAATCATGTCCGGCAGAGGGCGTGATGCCGGCGCGGTGGCGGGAATTTGCGGCCCCAAGAACCCGATCCTCGGCGCCCGCATTGTGCTGGAGCATTCAGGTACCGTATTGATGGCCGGCAAAGGTGCGGAGGATTTTTTGCGCGGCCAGGGAATCCCCTTCATGCCGCCGGAATATTTTTTCTCCGATCGCCGCTGGCGAGCCTTGCAGCTTGAATTGCGGCGCCGGGAAGCGGGCGCCCCTGATACGCGATCCGACGCGGACCGGCATGGCACGGTGGGCGCCGTGGCGCGGGATTTGTTCGGCGATCTCGCCGCCGCCACGTCGACCGGCGGCATCACCGCGAAACCGCCGGGCCGCATCGGCGACACGCCCATATTCGGCGCCGGCACCTATGCCGACAACGCAACCTGCGCCGTCTCCGCGACCGGCACAGGCGAGGTGTTCATTCGTTATACTGCCGCCGCCGAAATCGCCGCACGGATACGCTACGGCAAGCAAAGCCTCGAACAGGCCGCCGATGAGGTGGTTGCCGAACTCCTGCGCCATGGCGGCGATGGCGGGCTGATCGCGATCGGGCCGGCGGGACTTCCCGAGCTGCCGTTCAATTCCACCGGCATGTATCGCGGCTTTATCGGCCCGGATGGCGTGCCCCATACCGCCGTTCACCGCGACGCGTATCGGCGATTGTAGGGCGGGCAACGCCCTACTTTTCTTCCTCGTCTTCTTCCTCCAAACTAAACTGCTGCGCCTCTTCGTCATATTCATATAATTCCGCATAACGCCCCCAGGCGATCACCGTGCGCAGCGTCTCCTCGGCATATTCCGGGGACATGTGATCCTCCAACTCGTCACGGAAACGCACCGCGGAGGCGCGATGGTTCCAGCGTTCGTCGAGCACTTTGCGGATTTCCGCAGCCAGCGGCACATGGGCGAGCAGAATTTTTGCAAATATCTCCTTGCGCTCCTCGGTCTCCGCATCCACGAATTTTCGGCCGGTTTCGGTAATATGCAGATCGCCTTCCTCGAGCAGCGCAAAGCCCAGCATGCTGAGCGTCTCGCCGAGCGGCAGCAACTCATCCGCCTCATATTGCAGCGCGGCCGCAAGCGCTGGCAGGTCCGCCCTTCCGTCATAGGGTTTGCCCTCCAACGTCTCCAGCAGGCCGGCCATGATATTGGTGCTGATCGGATGGAGCGGGGTTGCAAATCCGGTCGCGGCCACGGCTGGCTGGGTGGTGGGCGGCTTGCGGCGGGTCATGATGCCGTAAATATCATCCACCATCTGCCGGAAGGCGGGATCGAAACGATTGCGCGGATGCGGGAACGGCACCTTCAATTCCTGCGCCACGCGCCCTGGATTGGAGGAGAACACCAGCACGCGGTCGCACATCAGCACCGCTTCCTCGATGTTGTGGGTCACCATCAAAATGGACTTCACCGGCAGCTTTTTATCCATCCAAAGATCGATCAGATCGGTACGCAATGTCTCGGCCGTCAGCACATCCAGCGCCGAGAACGGCTCATCCATCAGCAACAGATCCGGATGCACCACCAGCGCCCGCGCCAGGCCCACACGCTGTCGCATCCCCCCCGAAAGCTCCTTGGGGTAGGCCGTATCGTAACCGCCCAGGCCGATCAGGTCGATCGCGGATTCCGTGCGCTCCTCGCGCTCGGCCTTTTTCACTCCCTGCGCCTCCAGGCCGATTTCCACGTTTTCCTGCACGGTAAGCCAGGGAAACAGCGCGAAGCTCTGGAAAACCATGGCAACGCCCGCGGCCGGCCCGGTCAAAGGTTGGCCGCGCCATTTCACCTCGCCGGAGGTGGGTTTCAGCAGGCCGGAGACGATGCGCAGCAGGGTCGATTTGCCCGAGCCCGAGCGCCCCAGCAGCCCGACGATCTCGCCCGATTGCAAGGTGAGATTGACGTCATCCAGCACGATCAGATCGGTACTGGCATCCTTGTGATAGGCCTGCCGGCAATTGCGCACGGTAACCAGCGGGGCATCAACCATGATCGCCTGATCCATTTTTTTGGTCCTCCTCCCTAACCCAGTGTCGTGCGGCGAGACGCATAGGCGTAGAGCGGCCGCCATAGAATCCGGTTGAAGGTAATCACGTAGGCCGACATCACCGCCACGCCAAGCACGATGCGCGGCGTGTCGCCGGCCGCCGTCGCCTGCGCGATATAGGCGCCAAGCCCCTGCGCGTGCAGATTGGTGCTGCCCCAGCTCGCCACCTCGGCGACGATGGAGGCATTCCAGGCGCCCCCGCTGGCGGTGATGGCGCCGGTAACGAAATAGGGCAGAATGGCGGGGATCATCACCCGCCGCCAGCGCAGCAAACCGCGTATCCGGAAATTGGCGACAGCTTCGCGCATGTCGCCCGGAAAAGCCGCGGCGCCGGCAATGACGTTGAACAGAATATACCATTGCGTGCCGATCAACATCAGCGGGGTGAGCCAGATATTGGGGCTGACATGGAAATACACGATCGCCACGACGAAAGGCGGAAACAGCAGATTGGCCGGGAACGCCGCCAGGAATTGCGCAATCGGCTGGGCGATGCGAGTGGCCTTGGGCCGCAGCCCGATCCACACCCCGATCGGCACCCAAACCAACGCCGCGATGCTCATCAGCACGATCACCCGGATCATGGTATAGCTGCCCATCAGCAGCGCCGTGGCCAGGTCGTGCCAATGCAGCGTGCCGGCAATGAATCCGACGATCCGCCAGAGCGAATATCCGGCCACGGCGGCGATGATACCATACCAGATAACATCAATCACCCGCGAGGGCTGGCGGTTCTCGTCGATCTGGGTGGAGGCGGCAACACCCAGGCGGAGCCGGAACACCCTGCCCACGGCGCCGCCCAGCGTATCGAAAATGGCCTGGAACAGCCGGGTCTGGCGGATCAGCTTCAGCATCCAGGGATCCGGCGAGGCGGTCGACGCGGTGGTCTCGAAGCGGAATTTGCCGGACCAGGCCACCAGCGGGCGAAACAGCAACTGGTCGTAGAGCAAAATGACGATCAGCATGGCGAAAATGGCGTAGAAGATCGCCAGCAGGTTTTTCTGCTTGAGCGCCAGGGCCACATAGGAGCCGATACCGGGCAGGGCAAAACTGGTATTGCCTACCGTGATCGCCTCCGAGGCCACCACGAAGAACCAGCCGCCGGACATCGAGAGCATGGTGTTCCAAACCAGCCCCGGCATGGCAAACGGCACATCCAGGCGCCAGAATTTCTGCCATGCGGAGAGCCGGAAGGCCCGCGAGGCCTCAACCAGATCAGCCGGCAGCGTGGTGAGCGACTGGTAGAAGCTGAAGGCCATGTTCCAGGCCTGGCTGGTGAAGATGGCGAAGATGGCGGCGCATTCCACGCCCAATTGACTGCCCGGAAACAGGCCCATGAACAGGCTGACGGTAAAGGTCAGAAAGCCTAGGACCGGCACGGATTGCAGGATATCCAGGGCCGGGACGATGATCAACTCGGCCTTCTTGCTCTTGGCCGCCAGGGTGGCCACCGTGAAGGTGAAGATCAGCGAGGCGAACAGGGCGGCAAACATGCGCAAAGTCGTGCGCAGGGCGTATTCGGGCAGTCGCGCCGTATCCAGCGTCACCGGCGAAGCGCGCAGTTGGGCCAAGGGCGCGCCCATCTGTTCGGAGCCGTGAATGACCATGACGGTCAGTCCGGCCAGCAGGAGAAATGCAGCTAGATCGGCCCAGGGAAGCCCGCTGCCCCGGCGCAATATGCGCACAAGCGGACGGGCACCCGTGGCGTCTTCGAAAAAGAAGACCATGGCTCACCTTGAGTATTATGGCCGCGTCGGCCACCCCGGTGAGACTTAAAGAAACCTTAAGCCAGTCAGGATGTCCGTAGCGGCGGATTAGATCGACTACTGTCGCCGGGCATGGGTTGAAGGTTCCTTGAAAGAACCGGAATGGTGCATCGCAACAGATTGCGCAAAAATTCCGGTCAGAAGGCTCATTAGGCTTCCGGCTTGGGCCTGTCAAGCGGGGGAATTTTCAGCGCCTGAGACGGATTTCTTTCGCTATGACCTGATCCAGGGTTTGCAGGAATTGCGAGCGATTGGCGTTCGAAAACGGGGGTGGCCCGCCGGTGATTTCACCGGTCGAGCGGATGTGCTCCATGATGGCGCGCTGGGCCAGGGCCGAACCGATGGAATCTTTCGTAAAGGCGCGGCCATTGGGGGCGATGGCGTGGGCATCCTTGGCCAGAACACGTCCGGCCAGCGGGATGTCATTGGTGATCACCACGTCTCCGGCCACCACCTGTTCGGCGATCCAGTCATCGGCGATATCGGGTCCGGCCTCGACAATCATGCGGGCGATTCGCTCGGATTTGGGGATCTGGATAAAGCT
>JAMFRY010000097.1 GCA_026225015.1 Alphaproteobacteria bacterium | reverse complement strand
GTGATGCAGGCGCTGTGCTTTGCGCTGCTCGCCTGTGCGTTCAATCTGCTGGTTGGCTATGGCGGCCTGTTGTCTTTCGGACATGCGATGTTTCTGGGCACCGCCGGTTACATCACCGCGCATGCGCTCAAGGTGTGGGGCCTGACGCCGGAGCTTGGCATTATCGCGGGCACCCTGGGTGCCGCGGGGCTCGGCGTGAATTTGCGCAACGGCACGGTTTACAACTTCGGCATCATCGCCGCGCAGCAGGTGGCGGTAAGCCTGGTCACCGGCACTACCTTCAACAATTCAGGCGATGTGTATGGCCTGCGTTATGGTGTACAGCTTCTGGGCGGAACGGCGGTCAATTCAGGTTCCATCGGCGGCGGACTCAACGGCGTTGAGCTCAACCAGGGCTATTTCACCAATTCGGGTACGGTCGGCGGCGGTGCGAATGCCGTCTACGGCACGTCCTTCTCGCTCACCATCGATCCTGGCGCGGTGTTCAATGGCAATGTTACCGACAAAACCGGAACCGGTAGGCTGAATCTTGCAGGATCGACACCAGGGACTCTGAGCGGGATTGGCAGTCAGTTCAACGGATTCGGCGCCATCAATTTCGAGTCTGGCGCGCATTGGCTGATTTCCGGCACCGGCGCCGCGCTCGCGGCCCGGCAGCCGGTTTATGGATTCGAGCAAGGCGATACCATCATCCTGAACGACTACAGCATGGCGACGGAGAGTTTCTCTCCCGGATCCGGCCTGATCCTGCGCAATGGTGCTACCGGCGAAGTGGTTGATATTGTCGGCAGCTTCACGACGGCGGATTTCAGCGTCACCAGCAGCGGCACGAGCACCACCATTTCGCTGGTGCCCGGCGCACCTTGTTTCGTCGCGGGCACCCGCATTCTTACCCCAAAAGGCGAGGTGGCGGTGGAGGATCTTGCTGTCGGCGAAACCGTTATTACCCAAACCGGCGAGGACCAGCCGATCATTTGGATCGGACATCGAACAATCGACTTGGCGCTTCATCCGCGCCCGGAACAGGTGCAGCCGGTCTGCATCGCGGCAAATGCGTTGGGCGACGACGTGCCGCGGCGGGATTTATGGGTCTCGCCGGATCATGCGCTGCTGATCGATGATGTCCTGGTGCCTGCTCAGCTTTTGTTGAATGGCTGGAATATCTGTCGCAAATCGCTCGCCCGGGTGACCTATTACCATGTGCAACTCACCGAGCATGCGGTGGTATTTGCCGAGAATGCGCCGGCGGAGACCTATTTGGAAACCGGCAACCGCAACGCGTTCGAAAATGCCGGCGGCAGCATGCTTTTGCACCCGGATTTCAGCGCCATAATCCGGAAACAGAAATCCTGCGCCACGCTGCTGCTGGAAGGTGAGAAATTGGAGGAAATTCGCCGACGCAGCCTGCGCGGCTACTGGCGATACCGGCGCCGCATGCACGCCTAGCGCCGCCTTGCAGAGTGGGTAGCGATGGGCTTCGCCGTCGGCTCAGCCCACCTACGTCTAGTTGTGCCCGGCCGATTGCGTCCGCAGGCGCTCCATTTCTTCTTTCAACCGCAATTTCTCGAGTTTCATTCGCATCAGCTCCCCGTCATCCGGGCGCGGGCGCTGGTCTTCCGCGGTAATTCGCATGTCCAGCGTGGCATGACGTTCCTTAAGGACTTCGATATGCGATTGCAGGCTCATGTCGCCTCCTTCAAAAAATGGAGTCTCTGGCCGAATTTGACGTATCTGACCTGGTATTTGCCAGGGCAGTCACGATGCGCCCTTGCAACCTGAATGTCACCTGAATTATTGCGGGGCTAAGAATTATCTCCAAGTTTATGGTTTCCGGACCGGTGAAATCTCTCTATTGCTCCCACCATGTTGACCGATAAAGACAATCTGCTTCGCCGGCTGCACGCCTTACGCAGCGAGCACCGGGACCTCGATACCGTCATCGCCCGGATCACCGAACACGCGCCGACGGACCAGTTGCAGGTGCAGCGGCTGAAGAAGCGGAAGCTGGGGTTGAAAGACGAAATCGCCTGGTTGGAAAGCCGACTGATCCCGGACCGCACCGCTTGAGCCAGCCTTCCGGCAGCGGCAAGGCAACCCGGCCGCTGGTAGGCATTATCATGGGCAGTAGGTCGGATTGGCCGGTGCTGGGCCATGCCGCTGAAGTGCTGGCGGGCTTTGGCGTGGCTTTTGAGGCGAAAATCGTCTCTGCCCATCGCACGCCGAAGCGGCTTTTCGACTATGCCGGGAGCGCGCAATCGCGCGGGCTCAAGGTGATCATCGCCGGGGCCGGGGGCGCGGCGCACCTGCCTGGCATGGCGGCCAGCCTGACCCTTCTACCGGTGCTGGGCGTGCCGATTGCGAGTACCGTGCTTCAGGGGCAGGATTCCTTGCTCTCGATTGTGCAGATGCCGGCCGGAATTCCGGTCGGGACATTGGCGATCGGCAAGCCTGGGGCGATCAATGCCGGGCTGCTCGCCGTCTCGATTCTGGCACTGAGCGATGCTGCGTTGCTGGCGCAGCTACAGGACTATCGCGACAGACAGACGCAAGCGGTGGCGGTTGAGCCCGAAGCATGAGTCCGTCCGGATTTCCGCTCCCGCCGGGGGCCGTGATCGGCATTATCGGCGGCGGTCAGCTTGGCCGCATGGCCGCCATGGCCGCAGCCCGGCTGGGCTATAAATGCCATATCTTTTCGCCCGAGCCTGACGGTCCGGCCTCGCAGGTCTCCTATCTTTCCACCATCGCCGATTATACCGACCACGTGGCGCTGCACCGCTTTGCCGAGGCGGTGGATGTGATCACCTTCGAGTTCGAGAACGTGCCCGCCGACGGGCTGGAACTGCTGACCAGCATGAAGCCGGTGCGGCCGGGGCCGGAGGTGTTGCGCCTGAGCCAGGACCGACTGCTGGAAAAACGCTTCCTCAACGATGCCGGCATCGCCACGGCGCCATGGGCGGAAGTGCGCGATGCTAGCGGGTTGGAGGCGGCGCTGCTTGAGTTCGGCTATCCCGCCGTGCTGAAGACAACGCGGCTTGGCTATGACGGCAAGGGCCAGGCGATTTTGCGCGCGGCGGATGATTGCTTCACCGCATTTGCGCGGTTGCAGCCAAAACCCATTGTTTTGGAAGCATTTGTCGATTTTTCCTGCGAAATCTCGGTAATCGTGGCGCGCGGCGCGGATGGCGCAATTTCTCCCTTCGATCCCGTGGAGAACCGCCATAAGCATCATATTCTCGATATAACGCTGGCGCCGGCGCCTTTACCGCTGGAATTGCGGGCGCAGGCCACGCGCATTGCTTGTCAGATCGCCGAAAAGCTTCAACTGATCGGCCTGCTGGCGGTGGAGATGTTTGTGGATCGGGATGGAGGCTTGCTGGTGAATGAAATCGCGCCGCGCCCGCATAATTCGGGGCATTGGACGCTGGATGCCTGCTTTGCCAGCCAATTCGAGCTGCATATCCGCGCGGTGGCCGGGCTGCCTTTGCCACCGGCAATGCGGCATTCCGACGCGGTGATGAAGAATCTGGTGGGCCCGGAGGACATGGCGACTCTGCCGGCGATTTTGGCGAAACCGGGCTTGATCCCCCATCTCTACGGCAAGGCGGAGGCCAGGCCGGGCCGCAAGATGGGGCATTTCACCAAGTTGTTTCCCAAGGGCAGTCTGCCCGGGGAACTTGGCATACTGGATGCGCTAAGTCTCTGAAATTTTACCTTATTCTTTGAACAGCCTCGGGGATTTGCTGGCGGGTCAAGCCGATATCCGCCAGTTCACGGTCGGACAGGCCGGAGAGTTCCGCCGTGGCGGCGCGGCGGTCACGCCAAGCATTTAAACGCAGGGCCAAACCCGCGAAGATGCGCGGATGCGTCTGCGCATCCAGAACCGGGGTTTGCCGGGTGAAGAGCAGATGGCCCAACTTGCCTAACGACAAATGCCGGGAAGATTGGCTATGGATAGAACCAGACATGATACGAACCTATATTCAGCAAATGACGGCCGCGCCGGTGCGGCGCAGCAGCATCATTCAGAGGCAGCATATAGCGCATTTGCTGAATTTTTGGGCTGGCGGTGCGGCTGGGACAGACCTGCGTAGGACGCATATTTAGGGGCCAACTTATGACGGCAGAACATAAGACCCGGCTGGACGCGCTTCGTGCCGTGTTGCGGGGCTTAGGCCTGGATGGTTTTTTGGTGCCGCGGGCCGATGAGCATTTGGGGGAATATGTGCCGCCCTCGGCCGAGCGTTTGGCCTTCATTTCAGGATTTACTGGCTCCGCCGGGCTTGCAATCGTGCTGCTGGATCGCGCCGTTATTTTTTCCGACGGCCGTTATACCCTGCAATTGGAAGCACAAATCGATCCGGATTTGTGGGAACGCCAGCACAGCATCGAATATCCTCCGGAAAAATGGCTGAAAACCGAAGTTTTGGGTAAAAAAATCGGCTATGATCCCTGGCTGATTTCCGCGGATTCTCTGCAGAAGTTTGCGGGGATCGAGATGGTCCCGGTTGCAAGCAATCCGATCGACGCGATCTGGCGGGACCGGCCGGTTCAGCCGCTGGCGCCCGCCGTGCCGTATGATGTGGCGTTTGCCGGAGAAACCTCTGCCGCCAAACGCGAGCATATTGCCGCGACCCTGCGGGAGGCCGGCCAGGATGCAACCATTCTGAGCGACCCCGCTTCCTTGGCCTGGCTGTTCAATCTGCGCGGCAGTGATGTGGAATTCACCCCGGTTGCGCTCGGCTTTGCGATTCTGAACGACGACGCCAGCGCGCGGATTTTCATGGCGCCGGAGAAACTCGGGGACGAGACGCGCGCGTTTCTGGGCAATGGCGTGACGGTCGCGCCACGCGCCGGGCTCGAGGAGGCATTGTTGGCGCTGGGCGGCAAAACCGTGCGCTATGATCCGGCTTCGATGCCGGTCTGGTTCAAAACCCGGCTGCAGGCGGCGGGGGCGAAAATCGCCGAGGCGGCCGACCCGGTGGCACTGCCGCGGGCCTGCAAAAATCCCACCGAGCAGGCCGGGGCGCGCGCGGCACATCTGCGCGACGCCGTGGCCATGGTGCGGTTTCTGGCTTGGGTGGCTGAGTGGGCGCCAACGGGGCGGGAGACCGAAATTTCGGCCGGCGAAAGACTGTTGGCCTATCGGGCGATGGGAGAGAACTTCAAAGGCGAGAGCTTTCCCGCCATCACCGGCGCCGGCGAGCATGGCGCCATTATCCATTACCGGGTGAGCCAGCAGACCAATCGCGCGATCAATCCCAACGCAGTTTTCCTAATCGATAGCGGCGGGCAGTATCTGGATGGCACAACCGATATCACCCGCACTGTCTGGACCGGTCCGGCAGCGGCGCCGGAGGCGATAAAGGCGCATGTGACGCGCGTGCTGGCCGGGCATATCGCGCTGGCGAAGGTGATTTTTCCGGAAGGCGTGGCCGGCGCGCATCTGGATGTGCTGGCGCGCAACGCATTATGGCAAAGCGGGCTGGATTATGATCATGGCACGGGGCATGGTGTCGGCGCCTATCTCTCGGTGCATGAGGGGCCCGCGGGAATATCGCGTTCCGCCCGGCTGGTGCCGCTGAAACCGGGCATGATCCTTTCCAATGAGCCGGGCTTCTATCTGCCGGGAGCTTACGGCATCCGGCTGGAAAACCTGTTGCTGGTCCAGCCGG
>JAMFRY010000096.1 GCA_026225015.1 Alphaproteobacteria bacterium | reverse complement strand
TCCGCGGCGTCCACGATGCCGGTTCTGCCTGCCGCGGCAGCCATGCCCGCGAGCCGCCCCGGATCGCCCAGCAATGATTCCACGATTTGCGCGAGTTTTTCTGCGCCTTCGCTCTGCTCAAAACAGATCGCCCCGCCGGCCGCTTGCAGCGCGTCGGCATTGGCGCGCTGATCGGCATTGATGGTGAGCGGGATCAGCACCGCCGGCCTTCCGATCACCGCCAATTCGGCCACCGTAGAGCCACCGGCACGCGCGATCACCAGATGCGATTGCACCAGCAAGCTGGCTACATCTTCAAAAAATGGCGCCAATGTCGCGGTAACGCCGGTAGCCGCCAAAGCTGCCTGCGCGCTGGCAAGCAGCGGCGCCGGACATTGCATGTTCAAGTTGATTTTGTTTCGCAACTTCTCCGGCAGGCGCGCCAAGGCGGCGGGGATCAGCGTGGCGAAAACGCTCGCGCCCAACGAACCGCCCAGGACCAGCATATTGATTTTTTGTCCTTGCGGCGTGTAGGGGGCTTTGGCCTGCGCGGTAACGGCTGGCCGCACCGGATTGCCGGTAAGATTGGACCTGCGCCCCGCCGGCACGCCGAGGGTTGCCGGAAAGCTCAGCGCCACGTGGTCCGCGAGTTTTGCCAGCAGCCGGTTTGCGTTGCCGAGCACGGCGTTCTGATCATGCAGGATCAGCGCCGGCCGGTGTTTGAGGCTGCGCGCCGCCACCAGCGGCGCCACCGAAGGATAGCCACCGAAACCAACCACCGCGGATGCTGAAAGCATCGCCAAAATTTGCCTTGCCGCCAGGCTTCCGGCGGCAATCGCAGATAATCCGGCAAGCGCGCGCTTGAAACTTCGCCCGGCCACGCCGGAGCCATCGATCACATAAATCTCGCCGCCGCCGAACACGGGTGACCGTGCAGCGGAAGAGCGGGCATCCGTCATCAACACCACACGCTCGCCGCGCGCGATCAGCGCCGCCGCCAAGGCCTCGGCGGGGAAAAAATGCCCGCCAGTGCCGCCGGCGGCAATCACGATGGGTCTCACTCTCGGTCCCCTCATGTCAAATCGCCCTGATGGCGTTTGCGGGTCAGCGCCAACAAAAATCCCATCTGCATGGAAATCGCCAGCACCGAGCTGCCGCCATAGGAAATGAACGGCAAGGTCATGCCCTTGGTGGGAATCAGCGACAGCGATGATGCCATGTTCACGAAGGCCTGCAAGCCGAACCCGGCGATCAACCCGCCGGCCGCCAGCAACACGAACAGATTTGGCTCGGCCAGCAGCCGCATCATCGCGCGAATGACGATGGCGGCAAAGACCAGAATAATGAAGGCGCAGAAGAACAGCCCGAATTCCTCGCCCGCCACCGCGAATACAAAATCGGCGCGCGCATCGGGCAGAAAATGTTTCACCTGGCCCTCTCCCGGCCCAAGTCCGAACATGCCGCCATTGCCGAAGGCGGAGAGCGCGGTGAGCGCCTGATAGGCATTGGTGTTCGTGGGATGCAGAAACAACTCCACCCGCGTGTGCACATGGGAGATGAACACGAACGCTCCGATCGCCGCGACCGCGATCACCGCCGCCGCAACGGCGACCCATTTGATCTCCAGCCCATCCAGATAGAACTGCGCGAACACCACCAGCGTGAACAAGGCCGTCATGCCGATATCCGGCTGCATTTTCAGCATCAGCGCGGTGATGAGAAACAGCCCAAGGGCGGCGCGCTTGCCGGGAAAGCCCGGCGTGCGGCGGGATTCCGCGATCAACCAGCCGGTGACGATGATGAAGGCCGGACGCAGAAACTCGCTGGGCTGGATGGTAAAGCCGGGCAGCGAGATCCAGCGATGCGCGCCATCCACTTCCGTGCCGTGCAGCAAGGTAAAGCCGGTGAGCAGAAAGAACACGATCCCCGAACCCAGTGCCGCGAGTTTGACCTGCCGGAGCGTACACATCGAAAGCACCACCATCAGCGCGCCGCCTAACCCCAGGAAGATGATCTGCTTGATCATCGCCATGGTATGCGGATCGGAAATTCGCCCTGAGAAAGCAGGCATTGCGGCCAGCGCCAGCACATAGCCAATGCCGATCAGCACGCCGAGCGCCAGCAGCGTGACGCGATCCACGCTCCACCACCAGCGGCCGAGCAGGGAGGTATCGGCGCGGGATATCGCGGGCACTATGCCGGCACTCCCAGGGCGCCCACCAGGGTGGCGAAAACTTCGCCCCGATGCTCGAAACTTTTGAACTGGTCAAAGCTGGCACAGGCCGGGGAGAGCAGCACCACGTTGATGCCCCTGGCTTGGGCCTCGGCAAAAGCTAACGGCACTGCTGCTTCCAGCGTGCCCGCCACGTCATTGGCAACCTTGTGCTGGCTCAAGCTCAAGGCAAAATCCGGCGCGTTTTGGCCGATCAGAAAAGCCTTGGCGATGCGCGGGAACAAAGCTTCAAGCGATTCCACGCCGCCGGCTTTCGCAACGCCACCGGCGATCCAGATGAACTGTTCATAGCAGCCCATGGCGCGCGCCGCCGCATCGGCATTAGTTGCCTTGCTGTCATCGATGAATTTCACGCCGCCGATTTCGGCAATTTCCGCCTGCCGGTGCGGCAGACCGGGAAACGACGTAATCCCGGCCGCAATCGCCTCTTCTTTCACGCCCAGCGCGCGGGCCATTTCACCCGCGGCAAAAGCGTTCTGCGCATTATGTTCGCCCGGCAATGCTTTGGCGCCGCAGGTGTGAAAACCCTTGCCAGAAACGCGCACAAGGCGGCTCGGCCGGGTTTCCAGCCAATCCGCCATTTCGCGCGACTCCACGTCATCGATTCCCACGATCGCGGTGCAGCCTGCGTCCTGGCGCGCAAAAATCTGCCGCTTGGCGGCAGCATATCCCGCCATGTCGCCATGACGGTCCAGATGATCCGGGGAGAGGTTCAGCATTGCCGCCACATCAAAGCGGAGTGTGGCGATTCGCTCCAACATGTAGCTTGACATCTCCAGCACATAGACACCGGAATCGGGCAAAAGCGGCAGTGACAACGCCGCCGGCCCGAGATTCGCACCCGCCGCGTTCGCTATTCCCGCCGCGTCAAGAATATGCGCCAGCAAGGCGGTGGTGGTGGATTTGCCGTTGGTGCCGGTGATCCCGACAAACCTCGCAAGGCTGCGGGAGCCGCGCACGGCCTGGAACAATAACTCCGCATCGGTAAGAATCGGCACTTGATTCTGCTCCGCCCATTGCGCTTGCGCGTGCGGCTTTGGCAAGCGATGCGCGATGCCCGGCGATAAAACCAGCGCGTCCAATCTCAACCCGATCTCACTCGGGAGCTTCAATGTCAGCCCTGAAGCCGCTTCGCGCGCCGGCGCAGAGTCATCCCAGGCGAACACTTCCGCGCCCATTTCCTTCAGCGCCACTGCCGCGGGAAGGCCGGCTTTACCAAGGCCGAGCACGGCA
Source organism: Alphaproteobacteria bacterium (assembly GCA_026225015.1). Classification (GTDB taxonomy): domain Bacteria; phylum Pseudomonadota; class Alphaproteobacteria; order Acetobacterales; family Acetobacteraceae; genus Acidocella. The sequence continues at coordinate 1,045 of JAMFRY010000096.1, read as the reverse complement.
AAGCGCTTGCCTTGAAAGACAGGAGAAAAAATCATCGGATTTTCAAGGTCGCCAGACCCACCAATGCCAGGATCATCGCGATGATCCAGAACCGGATGACGATGGTCGGCTCCGCCCAGCCTTTTTTCTCGAAATGATGGTGCAGCGGCGCCATCAGGAACACCCGCTTCCCGGTGCGCTTAAACCAGAACACCTGGACGATCACCGAAACCGTTTCGACCACGAACAGCCCGCCGACGATCGCCAGCACGATCTCGCTTTTGGTCGAAACCGCCACCGCGCCCAGGGCGCCACCCAGCGAAAGGCTGCCGGTATCGCCCATGAACACGGCCGCCGGCGGTGCGTTGAACCACAGGAAACCCAGCCCGGCGCCCACCAGGCTGGAGAGGAATACGGTCAGCTCACCGGCGCCGGAGATGAAATTGATCTGCAGATAGCCGGCAAAAATCCGGTTTCCGGCAAGATAGGCAATCAGCGCGAACACACCGGCGGCGATGATCGTCGGCACGATCGCAAGCCCGTCCAGCCCGTCGGTAAGATTGACCGCGTTCGATGCCCCCATCAGCACGAACGCCGCCACCACGGGGAAGAAGAATCCGAAGGGAATCAGCAGATGTTTGAAAACCGGCACGGCGAGCTCGGTGCCAAGCGGCGGCGGCATCAGCGAAGTCATCCAGATGGCGGCGAGCAGGCCGATGACCGCCTGGGCGACCAGTTTCACCCTGCCGTTCACGCCCTTGGTGTTGCGCCTGGTCAATTTCAGAAAATCATCGGCAAAGCCGATCAAGCCATAGCCCAGCGTGATGAACAGCACCGCCCAGACATAGCCGTTATCGAGATCTGCCCAGCACAAAGTGGATATCCCAAGGGCGATCAAAATCAGGACGCCGCCCATGGTTGGCGTGCCTTTCTTCTCGATCAGATGCCGCTCCGGCCCATCCAGGCGGATCGGCTGACCATGGCGCTGCACCGATTTCAGCCACCGGATCAATTTCGGCCCCAGCCAGAAGCTGACCACCAAAGCGGTGAGGCAGGCGCCGCCGGC
>JAMFRY010000095.1 GCA_026225015.1 Alphaproteobacteria bacterium | reverse complement strand
TGCCGAGGCTGGCCAGCGCGTCCTCGATGACCAGCACGGTGCGGCCATGCGGGCGGGCGGCGTCCTGCTCCAGCGCGCGCCGCAGGCGGGACCAGACATCCCAGGCCCAGGCGCGCACGGTATCGTGGGCCAGCACGCCTTTGAGCGCCTGGCCAAGTTCCGCGGCGCGCTCAGGGTCGGTCTCCAGCCGGCCGATTTCGCGGCGCACCCATTCATCGAAGGCCTCCCGCATCTCGGAGCTATCCGGGCTGATCCGTTCGAGTTCGGTGTTGACCCCGCTGATCACCCGGCTGGCGACGGTGGCGCCGATCGCCCAGCCAACCAACCTGCCGCCTTGCTCCTTCACCCGTTCCTTGATCGCGTCGCGCAGCACCTCCTCGCGCGTACTTAGGGTTTCCTTCAACTGGTTCAAAATGAAAGAAAATACCTCCTGATGCCGGCCGCCATCGACCAGCCCGCTCAAGGCTCTGGCAACGATGATGCCGGCAGCCTGGCCACCGATAAGGCGGGGCAGAAAGCGGGCGAGCAGGCGCCGGGCGCGGCCATCCTCGATGCTGGCGAGCAGTTTTGGCAACATGCCCGCCAGCGCGGCAGCGGCCGGCTGTGTCGAGGCCGGCTCGGCCAGAAAATGCCGCAGGATGCCGGGACTGTCGAGATTATCAAGGAAACGCCGCACATCGGCTTCGGTGAAGACATGGGTGGCGACGAAACGCCCCAGTGAGCCGCCAAGGCGCTCTTTTTGCGCCGGCAGAATCGCGGTGTGCGGGATGGGCAGGCCAAGCGGATGGCGGAACAAGGCGGTGACCGCGAACCAATCGGCCACCCCGCCGATAAACCCGGCCTTCGCGGAATCCCGCAGCAGCCCAACCCAGGGGCTGAACGGTAAGGCGTAGCCGGTGATGGCGAGGCCGGCCATGAGAACAAGCAACCCCGTGGCAAAGGCGCGGTGCCGGAACAGGGAGCGGCGGAGCGGAAGATCCGGGTCAGCCAAGGCGGCTGGCAAGGCGGCTGGCACAGTCATGCCAAAGCCATAGCGGGACCGCCCGGATGCCAGCAAGTGCGGCGCGGGAGGAGGTGAAATCGGCAATGCAGACCGCCTTGCGCCAGTTTTTGTTGCAATCCAAAAGACTTTGGGCGCAGTATGCCCAACCAAACTAAGCCTGAAGTCCAAGAACACGATCTCTGTGGATTGTGAATATCAGGATGTAAAGCAATGAAAACAAAAGAGTTTGATAGCTATCCACGCCTGAACGCACGCCGTGAGAAACGGTCGCACCGGTCCGCTGACGGACCCAATATCCGTGCCGCTTTCCTCGGTGTCATATGCGTTGCCGGCGTATTCGCCGTGCTGACCCTGCTCTACCACTTCGGCTAAGGGCAGCCATACCTACTCGCCTGGTTTACATCCTGCCGGTGCGCGGGGCATGATGGGCTATGGCATTTTTGACGGAGCCGGAGCCGGCGCGCGGGGTGGCAATCGATGTGCTGCCCGGCATCAGAAGGGTGGTCGCCCGCAACCCGAGCGTGATGACCTATCACGGCACCAACACCTATCTGCTGGACTGGGAGGATGGGCTGACGGTCATCGACCCCGGGCCGGATGACGACGCGCACGTCAAAGAGGTGGTGCGCGCGGCGGGTGAAAAGCCGATTACGCGCCTCGTCGTTACCCATACGCATCCGGATCATCATGGCGCTGCCAGGGCGATGCAAAAGGCCACCGGCGCGCCAATCTGGGGCTATCATAGCAGCGGCATGCCGCATGATTTCAACGCCGACCTCCCGCTTGCAGATGGCGAGGAAGTCGCCGGACTGCAGGGAGTGCATACGCCGGGGCATGCGCAGGACCATCTAAGCTTCGCCTATCAGCTCCCCGGAATTGGCCAGATCCTGTTCAGCGGGGACCATGTGATGGCGTGGTCATCCTCGATCGTGAACCCGCCGCAAGGCAATATGCGGGCCTATTACAGCTCGCTCGAATTGCTGCTGCCGCGCGAAGATAAAATCTACCTGCCCGGCCACGGGCCGA
>JAMFRY010000094.1 GCA_026225015.1 Alphaproteobacteria bacterium | reverse complement strand
TTGCGTGTAAAAAAGCGGATCATAGGCGATGATCACCGTCACCGGCGCCGCCATCGACTTCTCCAGATTACCTGCGCTCAAAGCCGGTTTCAGCTTCGCCTTGCCCTCTTGCGTGCGAATAAAGACAAAGCGCGCCGGCGAGCTGTTGGCGGAGGTGGGGCCAAGTTTAACAAGGTCATACAGCTTTTTCAGATCATCATCGGTGACCGGCTGATCCGTCCATTCCCATTTGGTGCGGGCGGTGCGGAACAGCGCATCGAGCGCAGGATCATCCAAGGCCACGGCAAAGTCTCCAGAAGTCAAGCTGCCGCCTGGGTAACAGACTGCACCTCCGGAATGTAGTGCTTGAGCAGGTTTTCAATGCCGTGCTTGAGCGTCGCGGTGGATGAAGGACAGCCGGAACAGGAACCCTGCATCTGCAGGCTGACCACGCCGTCGCGATAGCCGCGGAAAATGATGTCGCCGCCATCGCCGGCAACCGCCGGGCGGATGCGGGTCTCCAGCAGGTCCTTGATCTGGTCGACGATTTCCTGATCCTCTGGCAGCACGTCTTCGACGACGGCAGCACCCGCCTCGCTCATCACCGGCAGCCCGGCGACGAAATGTTCCACAAGCGCGCCCAGCACCAGCGGCTTTAAGGCCTGCCACGCGATGGCATCGGATTTGGTGACCGTGATGAAATCATTGCCGAGAAACACCCGCTGCACGCCTGCCAGGCCGAACAAATTATTGGCCAGCGGGCTGATCAGGGCAGCGTCCGCATCGGCGAAATCAGCGGTTCGGCCGGGCAGAACCTCACGGCCGGGCAGGAATTTCAGGGTCGCGGGGTTGGGCGTGCTTTCGGTCTCGATGAACATTTCGGCGTCTCCAATCGAATCAGGACCGTAGCGGTCCGCTTGCTCGAACATCGGCGTTTTTAAGCGCAAAGACAAGTGCTCTTGCATCCCCGCGCAAGCCTACGCTACCAAGCCGGCAGATGAAGGTGGCCCTTGCAGAAGGGCTGAAACGGGAATGCGGAGTCAAAGCCGCAGCTGTCCCCGCAACTGTAAGCGGCGAGCAACGCGCCACATGCCATTGCCTACCCAAGTGGATTGGGGAGCGAGAAGGCGGCCGGAGCCATAACCCGCGAGCCAGGAGACCGGCCGGCATCGAGACATTTGCGCGCAAATGGCCGGGGAGTGCCATTGCGGAGGGGAGAAAGACCCTGAGCCTCTGTCGCCTTGAAGGAGACGCCGCTTTGGCATGGCCTGGGCGGTTATGGTGGAGGTTTATATGCTGATTTCAATTCCGCGCGGGCTATGCGTGCTGGCCTTAACATTGCCTTGCTCAGCTTATGCCGATTCCGGGAGCGCGCCAGAGATGACGGTAACGGCGACCAGGGTCTCCACTCTATTGCCGGACGTGCCGGCCGGGGTCACCGTGATCACCGGAGAAGAAATTCAGGCGCGCGGCTATACCACATTGGTGCAGGCGCTGAGCGCGGTGCCTGGCCTGGGCGCGGTGCAATCCGGCGGACCGGGCAACCAGGCCAGCGTGTTCATTCGCGGCACCGATTCCGAGGATGTGCTGGTGCTGTTGGACGGCGTGCCGGTGAACGATCCTTCCAAAGCCAATGGCGCGTTCGATTTCGGCGATGTCACCATCAGCGACATCGCGCGGATCGAGGTGGTACGCGGCGCGATGTCCGGGCTGTACGGCTCCAATGCCATTGGCGGGGTGATCAACATCATCACCCTGCAAGGCTCGGGCGCGCCACGAGTCAGTTTCAGCGCGGCGGGCGGCTGGCCGGCACAAGGGCAAGGCGGCGCCACGATTTCCGGCGCCACCGGCAAATTCGACTACGCGCTCACCGGCGCCATCGACGAGGAAGCCGGGTTCGATAACACGGCGCGGCGTTTGTCGGTCTATGCCAGCGGTCGCGACCCGTTCCGCTCCAAGCTGGGATCGTTGAATCTTGGCTATTCGCCGGTGGACGGCACCAGAATCGGACTGGTGATCCGGGCACAGAAAACCGATGCCGCCTATCCGGATCTGGGCTATCCGATTTTCGACGATCCGGACGAGTTCCAGTACAATACCGATCTGTTCGGCAAGCTCGGCGTGACCAGCAATCTGTTCAACGGATTACTGACGACGGAACTCTTCGTCGCCAGGGTGCAGGATACATTGCATATCTCGAATCTGCTGGACGCGAATGATCCGAATCAGACATCGGCCGAAGAGCACTACCATGGCATCCGCACCGACGCGCAATGGAACAACACCGTGCACGTGCCTGATTTCGGTCCCGCGCAATTCACCTCAGCCTTGTTCGGGGTCGAATATCTGAATGACCGCTCGAAATTCGATGTCAACGACGCGTATTTCGGCGTGCCGTTTACCGCCGGCAACAACACATCCCAGCACACCATCGCCGGCCATGCCGGGCTGCAGACCACCTTGGGCGGAAGACTGACGCTGACCGGCGCGCTGCGCGATGACTCCGTCTCAAGCTTCGGCAATGCGCTTACCGGGCGCATCGGCGGGGTGCTGGCGATTCCGGAGGCTGATTTGCATGTCAAAGCCTCCTACGGCACGGGGTTCCTGGCACCTTCGCTCTTTGATCTCTACGGCCAGGAGGCTTCCGGCGGGTATCTGGCATATTCCGGCAATCCGAACCTGAAGGCTGAACATAGCGCGGGCTACGATGCCGGGCTGCAATTCGATATTCCGGCCTTCGATCAGGCGGATTTCGCGAGCATTTCCGCCACCTACTACTTCAACAATATCACCAATCTCATTTACCCCACCCCGGATTTTTCGAGCGTGGAGAATTTCGGCCATTCGCGGATCAGCGGCGTCGAGACCGAACTTGTGCTGAACCCGGCACCCTGGGCCTCGGCCGATCTGACCTATACCTACACCTATGCGCGCGATGTGACCGATGGCACGCCGCTGTTGCGCCGCCCCGAAAACGCCGGAAGTGCGACGGTCACGTTAACGCCGTTACCTGCCATCAGCATCGTGCCGCAGGTGGAATATACCGGCCGGTTTGCCGATTACCTTTACGGCAATGACGGTTACCCGCTGAGCGATGGGCTGTCTCAGCCGGGCACGGTCGTGAACCTGACCGCGAGCTACGCCTTCACGCCGCAATACAGCCTGTTCGCTGCTGCCAAAAACCTGTTCGAGTCGAAATTCGAGCCAGTGAACGGGCTGCAAATTCCGGGGCAATCCTTCCTGTTCGGCGTTCGGGGCAGTTTGGGCGTTTAGCAGCGTTGCTGGGGGCCTAGGCCCCCAGCGCTAAAACCCCCGGCAAGGTCTTGCCTTCCATCCACTCCAGAAAAGCACCCCCCGCGCTGGATATATAGGTCAGCCGGTCGGCAACCCCGGCGCCGCGCAAGGCGGATACCGTATCGCCGCCGCCGCCCACCGAAACCAGGCCGCCTTTTTCGGTCGCATCCGCCACCGCCAGCGCCAGCTTGTTGGTTGCGGCATCGAAGGGCGGAATCTCGAAGGCGCCCAGCGGCCCGTTCCAGATTATCGTTTTGATCTCCGGCAGCCGCTTGATGAACACATCCACGCTCGCCGGGCCGACATCCAACGCCATGAAGCCGGCCGGCACCGCATCCGCCGCCACAATCCGGGTTGGCGGGTTGGCCTCGAATTTCTCACTGACCACCAGATCAATCGGCAGCACGATCTCGCAGCCTTGTCGCTTCGCTTCGGCCAAAATCTTCAACGCGGTTTCATGCAAATCCGGCTCCTGCAGGGATTTCCCCATATCGGCGCCCTGCGCCGCCAGAAAGGTGTTCGCCATGGCGCCGCCGATCACCAGAATATCCACCCGGGCGACCAAATTGGTCAGCAAATCGAGCTTGGTCGAAACTTTCGACCCCGCCACGATCGCCGCCACCGGCCGTTTCGGCGCGCCAAGTGCTGCTTGCAGCGCCGTCAACTCCGCCTGCATCAGCCGCCCGGCATAGGAAGGCAGCAGATGGGCCACCCCTTCGGTGCTCGCATGCGCCCGGTGCGCGGCCGAGAACGCATCGTTCACGAACACATCCGCCAGCGCCGCCAGCCCCTTGGCAAGCTCCGGATCATTTTGCTCCTCGCCGCCATGGTAGCGGGTATTCTCCAGCACCAGCACATCGCCGTCGGCCAATGCCTTCACCGCTGCCTCCGCCGGCGCGCCGACACAGTCCTCGGCAAAGCCAACCGGCCGACCCAACACCTGCGCAAGCGCCACGGCAATCGGCCGGAGCGACATCTCCGGCACGCGCTTGCCCTTCGGCCGGTCGAAATGGCTGCACACGATCACGCGCGCGCCCCGCTCCGACAATTCCTTGATCGTCGGAACAAGCCGCTCCAACCGGGTCAGATCGGAAATTTTGCCGCCCTGCATGGGCACGTTCAGATCCGCGCGCAGCAGCACCCGCTTGCCCGCTTGGGCAAAGTCATCCAACGTCTTTGCCGACATTTACAGCGATCCGAACAGCGCGGCGGTGTCGGACATCCGGTTGGAGAAACCCCATTCATTATCGTACCAGCCCATCACCCGGGTCAGCGCGTTGTCCACAACCACGGTCTGCGGCGCGTCGAAGGTGCAGGAGGCCGGGATACCGATAAAATCGCTGCTCACCAGCGCCTCGGTGTTGTAATCCAAAATCCCCTTCAGCTCGCCTTCGCTCCAGGCCTGCATCGCGGCGTTGACGTCATCCTTGCTAGGCTGCTTCTTCAGAACGACATCAAAGGAGACCAGCGACACATCGGGCGTCGGCACGCGAATCGAGGTACCGTCCAGCTTGCCTTTCAGCTCCGGCAGCACCAGGCCCACCGCCTTCGCGGCGCCGGTGGAGGTCGGGATCATCGAAAGTGCGGCGGCACGGGCCCGATGCCGATCCTTATGCAGCGTGTCCACGGTCTTCTGGTCACCCGTATAGGAGTGGATGGTCACCATATAGCCGCGCTCGATCCCGAACTCGGCGTGCAGCACCTTCGCCATCGGCACCAGGCAGTTGGTGGTGCAGGAGGCGTTGGAGATCACCTCCATCTCCTTGGTCAGGGTCTTGTGGTTCACGCCGTAAACAATCGTCGCATCCACCCCATCGGCGGGCGCGGAAATCAGCACTTTGCGGGCGCCTGCGGTCAGCAAGGCGGCGGCGGTCTCGCGCTTGGTGAACAGACCGGTACATTCCATGGCCACGTCGATGCCCGAAAGCGGCACCTTCGCCGGATCGCGCTCGGCAGTCACCGTGATCGGCGCATAGGTGCGGCCGTTAAAGGTAATAAGCAGGCTGTTGCCCTCGACCGCGACCGTGCCGGGAAACCGGCCATGCACGGAATCATAACGGAGCAAATGGGCATTGTCCTCAACGCTGCCCAGATCGTTGATCAGCACCGGCTCCACATCTGTCCGGCCGCTTTGGATCAACGCGCGCAGCACCAGGCGCCCAATCCGTCCAAAACCGTTTATCGCAATCTTAACCGCCATCCGACTTTGCTCCTACTTCGTTAAACATCGCGTTCGTATCATAAAAAGCGCCTCACGGCAGCCACTACCGCAGCTTCGGTGATTCCGAAATGCTCGTAAAGTGCTTCGGCCGGCGCGCTGGCGCCAAAACCGCCCATGCCGATGAAAATACCGCCGCTGCCGAGCCAGCGCTCCCAGCCAAACCCGCTCGCCGCCTCGATCCCGATCCGCGGCGCGCCGCCCAGTACCTCGCTTTGGTAGCTGGCATCCTGCTGGGCGAATAATTCAAAGCTCGGGGCCGAGACCACCGCCACGGCGATACCCTCCTTCACCAGCGCCGCCCGCGCCGCCATCGCAATCGCCACCTCGGTGCCCGTGGCGATCAGGGTCGCCGCACGCGGTCCATCGGCCTCCGCCAACACATAGGCGCCGCGCGCGCAATGATTGCCATTGGCGGAATCCAGCAAGGTTGGCACCGCCTGGCGGGAGAGCACCAACAGGCTCGGGCCGCTGACATTGCGGAGCGCCAGCTCCCAACATTCCGCCGTTTCAATGGCATCGGCCGGCCGCAGCACCAGCACATTCGGCATCGCCCGCAGCGAGGCCAGATGCTCGATCGGCTGATGCGTCGGCCCATCCTCGCCCAACCCGATAGAATCATGGGTCAACACATGGATCACCCGCACCCCCATCAACGCCGCCAGCCGGATCGCGGGCCGCATATAATCCGTGAACACGAAGAAAGTGCCCCCATACGGGATCAACCCGCCATGGAGGGAAATCCCGTTCATCGCCGCCGCCATGCCATGCTCGCGCACCCCATAATAGATATATCTGCCGGCAAAATTATCCGGCGCCACCCCGCCCATGGCCTTCACCAATGTCAGGTTGGAGCCGGTCAGATCGGCGGAGCCGCCCACCAGCTCCGGGATCGCTGGCACCAGCACCTCCAGCGCCTTCTGGCTTGCTTGCCGTGTCGCCAGCTTCGGTTTCTGCTCAACGAAGTTATCTTTCAGTGCCCGCATCGCCTCGCGCCAGCCTTCGGGCAGCCTGCCCGCCGTCACCCGCTCGAACTCGGCCTTTTGCGGATGCTTCGCCAACCGCTTCAACCAGGCCCGGCGCGCCGCAACACCCCGGCTGCCCGCCGCCCGCCAGGGCGTCGCCACCGCTTCCGGCACGGTGAAGGGCAGATGCTCCCATCCCAAAGCCCGTTTCGCCGCCTCCGCCTCGGCCCCGCCCAAAGCCGAACCGTGGCTACCGGAGGTCCCCGCCTTGCTCGGTGCGCCAAAGCCGATGATGGTCTTGCAGGCAATCATCGTCGGCCGGGAGGATTTCGCCGCGAAGGCCAAAGCCGACTGGATCTCTCCAAAATCATGCCCGTCGATCCGCCTTACCGCCCAGCCATAGGAGGAAAAACGCTTCAGCGGATCGTCGGAGACCGCCAGGTCGGTTTTGCCGTCGATCGAGATGCTGTTATCGTCCCATAGCACCGTCAGCTTGCTCAGGCGCAAATGCCCGGCCAGCGCGCCGGCCTCATGGCTGATCCCTTCCATCAGGCAGCCATCGCCGGCGACCACCCAGGTCCGGTGATCCACTAGGCTCTTGCCGAATTTCGCCGCCAGCAGCCGCTCGGCGATCGCCATGCCCACCGCCGTCGCCAACCCCTGGCCCAGCGGCCCGGTGGTCATCTCAATCGCCGGATGCTCATGATATTCAGGGTGCCCGGCGGCCGGTGAGTGCAACTGGCGGAAGCGCTTCAGCACGTCCAGTTCCATGCCGGCATGGCCGGTAAGGTGCAGCAGCGAATAGAGCAGCATGCTGCCATGCCCGGCCGAGAGCACAAACCGGTCGCGATCCGCCCATTTCGCGTCCGCTGCGTCGTATTTAAGGTATTTCGTCCAAAGCACGGTCGCCACATCGGCCATGCCCATCGGCATGCCCGGATGGCCGCTTTTCGCCGCCTCCACCGCATCGATCGTCAGCGCCCGTATGGCGTTCGCCATCACCCGCGCCGGCTCCGGCGGCGCTTCCAAAATCGCCGCCTGCTGTGCGAGCGCAGCCGCATTGCCCGCAATTTCCGCGATACTCGCCATTTACACTTTTCCGTCCTTGATTTTTTCCGGCTTGACGCCAGGGTGTAAGCGCGACCAACCAAGATCGCCAAACGATGGTCGGGGGGTGCATAAAGCCCCGCGCATCAAGCGGCAACCCAACGGAGCACATTGAATGTCCGCGCCATCTCCCGCCCTCTCCAATCAACGCATCTCCGGCGCCAGGCTGTGGGACACGCTGATGGAAATCGCCAAAATCGGCGGCACGCCGAAAGGCGGCGTCAAGCGCATCTCGCTCACCGAAGTCGACAAAGCCGGCCGCGACCAGTTCCGTGCCTGGTGCGAGGCCATCGGCTTGCAGGTCCGCATCGATTCCATGGGCAATATGTTCGCCAGGCGCGAGGGCCGGGACCCCAGCCGCAAACCCGTCCTGTTCGGCTCGCACCTCGACAGCCAGCCCACCGGAGGCAAATTCGACGGCGCGCTCGGCGTCATCGCCGGGCTGGAAGTCATGCGCACCCTGAACGAGCTCAACATCACCACGCAGGCCCCGCTCGAACTGGTCAACTGGACCGACGAGGAAGGCACGCGCTTTGGCCGCGCCATGATGGGCAGCGGCGTCTGGGCCGGCCTGTTTGAGGAATCCGCTGTCAAAGCCCTCCGGGATGAAGACGGCGCGACCGTCGGCGACGCGCTCGCCGCCGTCGGCTATGTCGGCGCCGAACCCGCCGCCGCCTTTCCCGCCGACGCCCTGTTCGAACTCCATATCGAACA
>JAMFRY010000093.1 GCA_026225015.1 Alphaproteobacteria bacterium | reverse complement strand
TGATGCCAATTCTGATCTTGATGCCAATTCTGATCTTGATGATTGCGCGCGGTGATACGCTCGCACTGCGAATTGGTTTTCGTGCGAAGTATTCGTACCGGCTTTGACGCTCCGGCTTTGACGCTATCGCGGCAGAGGCGGGCGAGCAAGCGAAAATGCTAAGGCAGCATTAGCATCGGGTTCGTAGGGCGTTGCTCCGCCCCACAATCTTTTAGGTCTTATTTACCGTGGCGCTGAGATCGTAGGCCAGATGCGGGGTAATAATGGTGGCGTGGCGGCCTTCGCGGTCGATCACCGTAACGCGGCCGAGCGCGGGCGAGGCGATGACGCCGATGAGGCCCTGGACCCATTCCAACAGCACCAGACGGGAGCTTTCCAACGCATTGCCTTCGATCGCGGCGGCGCCGGAGGCTTCGAGCTCTTCCTCAAGCTGCAAGATGCGATCGGCGGCCGATCGCGCCAATGCCTTGTCGCGTGATTTTTGCTCAGCTTCCATCACTACTCCTTGGACCGGCGAGGTTTTGCCCCGCCAGCGCTTGCAGATAACTGAAACGGTTGATTCTGAACTGGCGGCCGCTCACCGGACCCGCAAGTCCGATGAGGGGCCAAAAATCTAGCCAAAAATCTAGAACGGCAGGTTGTATAGTCGGGTCGCGTTGGTTTGCAGCACCTTCTTGCGGATTTCATAGTCATAGCCGCCGAGGGTTTCCACCAGATGCTCCTGCACACCCGGATAGAGCGAGGTGGGGTGCGGGAAATCGGTCTCGAACAGCACGTTGTCCACGCCGATGGTCTCCAGGAGCAGCTTCGGACCGACTTTCTCGAACCAGTAGGTGACGAAGAAATGGTCGCGGAAATATTGCCAGGGACGGCGGGTCAACACTTTCGACATTTTCGGCAGCATTTCGTCGAACTGATGCTCCAACGCCTCCACGGCGAAGGGAACCCAGCCCATGCCGCTTTCGATCAGGCCGATTTTGAGCTTGGGAAATTGGTCGAGCCGCCCGCTGACCATCCAGTTGCCCATGGTGGCGGCGTTGCCGATGGAGAACATGGTGGCGACGACCGAGAGGGTTTGTTCGAACTGGAAGCCCTGCCAGGTGAGGGTGTTCGGGTCGATGGCGGCGTTCAGATGGAAGTTGATCGGGGTGCCGGTGGCCGCGCACATCTCGAGCAGCGGGGTCCAGTAATCGTTCAGGAAGGAGGGCAGACCGAGACGCTCGGGCGTGTCGGGCAACACGAAGCCCTTGACGTCCAAATCGATGCAGCGGCGGGCTTCGGCGATCAGCTCGGCCTTGTCCCAGAGCGGCAGGTGAGCGAGGGTGAATAGGCGCTGGCCGGAGGCGATCTGCCGCTCGATGCCGGCATCGTTGTAGATTTTGATGATCGTGAGCGCCAGCTCCGGATCGCCGAGCGACATCAGCGAGCCGGCCTGGGTGACGCCGGAATTCTGGTAGCAGATCTGCGCCCAGATGCCCATATCGTCCATCGCTTGCAGGCGTTCCTTGGTCAGATGCCCGCCGGGATGGGCTTCCTCCAGCTTGGGGAATGCCAGGCGGCCGAGCAGTTTGTTGTTATCGGCACCGATGACATTGCCGCCGAGCGAGCCGAAATTACGATCGCCGCAAAACCAGAAATCGGTGCCGTTGACGCGGCGCACTTCCGGCACCCTGCCCTTGTACTTGGCGGGTGCGCGGGAGGTGAAGAGGTCCGGCGCTTCGGTGGTGTGGGTGTCGCAATCCACGATCTTGATGCCGGCGAGCGAAGCGTCCAAGCCGCGGGAGGCTTTGGCGTAGTCAACCTCGCGGATGACACCGCCGGGCAGGTAGCCATCGGCCGACCAGTATCTTTTGGCTGCCGTTGCTAGTTCTGCTGTATCACCATCCGCCATTTTCGTTCCCCTATAAAATATGAATGGGCAACCGCTTCTTCCCACGTGCCGGAAGTTGGGGTCGCGTTCCTCGAAAGTCAGGGTCGGGACCTATCACGTATTGCGGATTCCTTCAATGCGCGTCACGGCCGGTTGGGAGAAAACGCAAGGAGTCAACGCCCTGGCGATTGCCGACTGGGCGTGGCAAGACTCGCCGGCGCCACAGGCAAGCGGCACAGTTAAGGACAAGCTTGGACAAGACGAACGGAAAGCAACCGCAGCGTTTGGTGAAAGTGAGCGCCGAGCAATTGCGCAAGCGCGTGCTGGAAAGCCCGCCAGGCGCGCAGATCGGCTCACTGCGCAGCCTGGCGGCCGAGCTTGGCGTCGGCATTGTGACGGTTCAACAGGCGGCCAGGGTGCTGGAGCATGAAGGCCTGCTGATGGTGCGGCGCGGGCCGGGCGGCGGATATTATGGCGTGCGACCGGATGCGGCGGCGCTGGAACGCGCGCTGGGGGCCTGGTTGAGCCTGCACGGCAGCCATAACCATGAGGCGATGGAAATGGTGACACTGCTGGAGGGCGAATTAAACGCCGCGGCATCCCACTGCACCAATGAAAACCTGCTGGTGGAATTGCGCGAGCTGGTGGCGCGGATCGATTTTTGCGCCACGTCGGCGCAACGGATCGCGTTTGAGCGGGATTTGCACAACCTGCTGTTCAGAATGACCGAGCGGCCGGTGATCGAACTGCTCTCCCGCGTCACCCTGCGCCATTACAGCCAAAAGCCAATGCCGCCGTTATTTCCAACCGATGCGGATGTTGAAATTTGGCGGGCGGGACGGCGCCGGATATTGCTGGCGGTGTTGCAGCATGATGAGAGCCTGGCGCGCTTCGAGGCGGACCGGCATCGTAACGAGACGCTGCGGCGGCTGCGGGAAGTGGTCGCGCGCGGCGATGGGGCCTGAATTTTGGGGCCTGAATTTTGAGGCTTGAATTTTGAAGCCTGGATTTTCCTAGGGCCGTAAAATCCAGCCGCCATCCACGTGAATCACCTGGCCAGTGATCCAGGCGCCGGCATGCGAGCAAAGCAGCAGCAGCGTGCCGACCAACTCATCCGGCGTGCCGCGAACGCGCATCGCAACGCTCATCTCCAGAAATTTGATGAAAGGCGAATCATCGGGAGTGAGCTGGCGGCCCGCATCGCTGGTGACATTGCCGGGCGCAATCGCGTTGACCGCAATACCCTCCCGGCCAAGCTGGCGGGCCAGCGTGGTGGTGAGGCCAAGCAAGGCAAGCTTGCTGATCCCGTAAATCGACGCCGCCGGAAACGCGCCGCCGGAAACCTGGTTGACAATGCGCCCGCCGCCCCGCCGCCGCATGGCCGGAATCACCGCCTGAGCGCAGATGAGCGCACCGGTGACGTTGACATTCATGATGCGATTCCATTCCTCAAGCGAAATATCGGCGGCGGCGAGATGGCCCAGTTCCGCCATTAATGCCGCGTTATTCACCAATATGTCGATGCCGCCAAAGGCCGAAATCGCCCCATCCGCCATAACGGACACCGATTCCTTGGAGCTGATATCGGCGGCAATGCCAATCGCCTTGCCGCCGCCGGCAATGATCTCCTCCGCCACCGCCTGCGCGCCGGCGCCGTTGATGTCCGCCACCACCACCGCAGCTCCGGCAGCGGCCAGACCCAGGGCATAGGAACGGCCAATGCTGTTGCCGCGGCCGCCGGCGCCGGTGACGATGGCGGTTTTGCCGTCTAGACGAAACTGGTCGAGGGAAAAGCTCACAGCGGCCTCCGGGGAAGAGTTGAGAATCTTCTTTTTCTGTAGAAAAAGTAGCAAAAAGACTTTTGTTAATCGAGGGCGTTGGCGCTGCTAGACTGAAACTATCCGCTCCAGGAAAGGTTTTGCTGCTACCTGCATGGCCTCGAAACCAGGATCGCAACCAAGCACCGAGCCCAGCAGACCGACATCCTTGGCAAGCAGCTTGGCGCCGTGGATGAATAGCGACACATCCCGGAGCCGCGCGCGGACCTCAAAACCATAACTGCGCCCGCTGCTTGCCTTTACCAGATCAATCAGCGCCGCCTGATCCAATCCCAACGCGGCGCTGGCGCCAAGTGCGGCATCCGCCAGCGCCATGTTCGCCGCCATCAGCGTGTTGTTGACGAGCTTGGCAAGCTGCCCGGCGCCGATGCCGCCAAGATGCGAAATAAGACCCGCGAAACTTTCAAAAACCGGCCGAACGGCCGCGACATCTTCGGCAGCACCGCCAGCCATGACGGTGAGCGTGCCAGCAGCAGCACCCGGCCCGCCGCCGCTGACCGGCGCGTCGATTACCGCAACGCCGCGCGTGGCAAATTTCTCCGCAAGCGCGATGCAGGTGCCGGGGTTGATGGTGGAATGGATCACCAGCCGGCTGCCGGGGCGCATGGCGGCGAACAGCACCTCGGCAATCTCAGCCACCCCTGCATCATCGACGACACAAATGCATACGATATCGCAGGCCGCGCCCAACTCGGCCGGGCTGGCGGCGATGCGTGCCTGGGTATCGGCAAAGGGCTCCAGCGATGCCGGCCGTCTGGCCCAGAGCAGGAGCGGAAAACCGGATTCGACGATACGGCGCGCCATCGGAGCACCCTGGCTGCCAAGGCCGATGAAGCCGATATTGGGTTTTGCGGTCTCGATGGTTCTGCTCCTTCAGCCGGCGGTGATGCCGCGATCCATGGTCACGCAGGCGCCATGGAAGGCGCGGCCCGCGTCGGTGGCGAGATGGGCGATCATGGCGGCGACGTCTTCAACCTCGACCAAACCGCGCAGGCCCGAAAAACGCTTGATCAGGTCGAAATCGACGCCCTCGGGCATTTTCAGATTGGCGCCGATATTGGTCATCATGCCGCCGGGCGCCACCGCGTTGATGCGGATGGGTTTTTTCATGTACTCCATCGCCATCGCCTTGGTTAAACCAAGCAGCCCGGCCTTGGTGGCGCAATAGGCGGCGGCATAGGCCTCGCCGATGAAGGCGGCGCTGGAGACAACGTTCACGATGGCGCCGTTACCGGCGAGCAGATGAGGGATGGCGGCCTGGGAGAGATGGAAAGGCGCACTCAGATTGACTGCAAGCGTCTTGTTCCAGTCCGCCACCGGCATTTCCGGCGAGTTGGTGAAGATGATCAATCCCGCGACATTGCAGAGCGCATCCAGCCGCCCGAATTTTTCGACCGTCGCTTCGACGGCTAGGCGGCAATGCTCGGCAACGGCGAGGTCGGCCGCGTGCGCCAGAACGCTCACCCCCAGGCCGCGGATCTGCTGGGCGGTTTCTTCCAGCCCTGCCGCATTGATGTCGACTATGCAGAGATCGGCGCCCGCCTGCGCCAGCTTCAGCGCCGTTGCCCGACCCAAACCGGAGGCGGCGCCGGTGACCAAAGCTGCCTCGCCCTTCATGTCGCTCACAATCGGCATTATTCTGCTCCGCTGGATTGGGTGCTCAGGGGTTGAAGGGCAGGTTTTTTGCCACGCGGTCGCCCTGCTCCGTCACAGCGCCATTCACCACCGAGGCGCGCGGCCAGCCGGCATGGATCGCATATTGCAGCACGAATTCGTACATCTCCCGCTGCGTCGCATTGCCGCTGGCCATGGCTGCCCAGACATGGCTGCGGATGGGAATATTGGCGGCCGAGTTGGCGACCCCGACCAAAGTGAGCCAGCGCCGGGCGCGCTGGTCCAGGCCGGGGCGCATCCACATCTCGCCGAAAACGAAATTCAGAATGCCGCCTTCGGCATAGGCGGAGTCCGGCTGCGGGCCGCCAAACACCATCACGGCAGCGAAATTGGCGCTGCCTTCGGCGAGCCGCGTTTGCGGGTCCCACTTCTCCGGGCGGATCGGCGTGAAGCGGGCGGCCGGCAGCTTCAGGGCGGATGCCAACTGGGTCAGCGCGGCATCGACCAGCGTGCCGCAGGACCAGCCGGAATAAACCGCGACATGCAAGGCAGCCTCGCGCAACTCCGGCAAAGTGAGGAAGCTTCCAGTGAGCGCGCCGCGCAGATAAAGCTCCAGCGCGTTGGAATCATTGGCGCCAGCCGCGCTGGCAATGGCGATCAGAAAGCGCGAGCGCAGATC
>JAMFRY010000092.1 GCA_026225015.1 Alphaproteobacteria bacterium | reverse complement strand
TTAACCACGTCGCCCGGCCTTGTGGCGGTGCCTGAAGGCATGTTATCGACCAGGACGATCAGCCCCACCGCGTCCACTTTCGCGCCACGTCCAGCCAGGGCGGCCATCAACCCGGTAACGGTTCCAGCACCCGCCATGTCCCACTTCATATCTTCCATTCCGGCGGCAGGCTTTATCGAAATGCCGCCGGTATCGAAGGTGACGCCCTTGCCGATAAAGGCGATCGGCTCCTTCAATTTCCTCCCCTTCTTGCCTTCCGCGTTGGGTCCGGATGCGCCGAACCATTGCAGCACCACCAGCCGGGCCTCGCGCGCGCTGCCTTGGCTCACGCTCAAAAGTGAGCCGAAGCCGAGCTTCTCCAGATCCTTCTCATCGAAAATCTCGACCTTCAGCCCGAGCTTCTTCAGCGCCTCGGTTCGATCGGCGAATTCTTCCGGATACAGAATGTTCGCCGGCTCGGTCACCAGGTTGCGGGTGAGTTCCACGCCATCGGCGACAGCCGCCAGCTTGGCGTAGTCCGCAGCGGCCAAGCCGGGGTCTTTCAAAACGATCTTCAACGCCGATAATTTCGGCTTTTCATCCTCTTTCTGCGTCGTGCGGTATTTGTTGAAAGTATAGCCGCGCAGCCGCGCGCCCAGGGCGATATGCGCGGCCAGTTTCGCGTCCAGCGCGTCCGCCAGGATCACCGCGGATTCTTGCCTGACCAAAGCCACCTGCGCCGCGCCGCCGAATTCTTCCGCCGTAAGCGGGTTCAGCGCATCCTCCTTGCCCAGCCCCAGCACCAGCACGCGCTTCAACCCGGCGCCCGGCCCAGGCAGGTTGACGGACTGGCCCTTTTTGCCGGTGAACTCCGCCGCCTTCAGCGCCTGCGCCAGCCTGCCGTCCAGGGCCTTGTCCAGCGCCGCCGCCAGCCCGGCGAGCTCGGCCCCTTCCGTCAGCGGCGCCACCACCACGCCGCTTTTGGGCAAAACGGCCTTGGCAAACGCAATATCCAGCATTGAACTCTCCCGAAATATGTCTGTGCAATGACCATAACAGCGCCGCCGCTCTTGGCGAGGGGGCGGGTTTGCGCCTAATGCCCTGGATCATGCCCGGGAAGATGAACGACTCCGCACTCGCGCAACTCGCCGTTACCCTTGCCGGCCAGGCCGCGGCGGAGATTCTGAAGATACGCGCTGCCGGGTTTGCCGTACAAAGCAAGGCCGATCACACCCCGGTCACGCTGGCGGACATGAATGCCGAGCGCATCATCACCCAGGGCCTGCGGGAAGCCACGCCCGATATTCCGGTGATCGCCGAGGAAGAAGTCGCCGCCGGCAAGGTGACGGTGCTGGCAGATGAATACTGGCTGGTCGACCCGCTGGACGGGACCCGCGGTTTTGCCGATGGCGGCAGCGATTTTACCGTAAATATCGGCCTTATTCGCCAGGGCCGCGCGGTGCTGGGCGCCGTGGCCTGCCCGGTCACCCAGGAGATATTCTACGGCATAGTCGGAACCGGCGCCTGGAAGCAAACGCCCGCCGGCACTGCTCCCATCCGCACCCGCGAAGCGCCGGATTTGGGCCTCGCCGTAATGGCCTCGCGCCATTACCAGCACGATCCGGAGCTGGCCGCGTTCCTTGCGGGCTATAAAATCGCATCGCTCACCAATATCGGCTCCGCGGAAAAATTTTGCCGGCTTGCCGAAGGCGCCGCGGATTTCTACCCCCGCCTTGGCCGGACGATGGAATGGGACACCGCCGCCCCGCAAGCCGTGCTGGAAGCCGCCGGCGGCAGCACCCGCACTTTCGAGGGCCAAACCCTTACCTATGGCAAGCCCGGTTTCGAAAACCCGCCATTCCTGTGCCACGGCCGCGGCCCCGCCACAGCCGGCCGCGCCGAGCCGGCCGCACTTGACCCAAGCGCCGCTCTCTGCCCGAATTCGGGAATGACAAAACCCAATCCCCTGCTAGCCCCCTGGTCCACGCCCTTTGACCTGCCGCCCTTCGACCGCATCAGCGCGGAAGATTTTCCCGCCGCCTTCGAACAGGCAATGGCGGAGCATCTGGCCGAGATCACGGCAATTGCGGAAAACCCGGAAGCGCAAAATTTCGCCAATACCATCGAGGCCTTGGAGCGCAGCGGCAGAAGCCTCAAGCGCATCTCAGGCGTTTTTCATAACCTCGTCGCCAGCCTGGGCGGCGACGCGCTGGAGCAGTTGGATACCGCGCTCTCCCCGCAACTCGCTCGGCACTGGACGCAAATCGCCCTGAATCCGGCGCTTTTTACCCGCGTCGCAGCTTTGTTCGCACAAAGTGAGGTGCTAGACTTGGCGGAGGATCAAAGCCGCCTGTTGCATCGCATCCATCTAAACCTGGTGCGGCGCGGCGCTGCACTGGCGCCGGCGGAGAAGGCGCGGATGGCGGAAATCCTGGAACGCCTGGCCGTGCTGCAGACCAAGTTCGGGCAGAACGTGCTCGCCGATGAACGGGGATGGACATTGCCCTTGGCGCAGACCGAGCTGGAAGGATTGCCGGATTTCGTCATCGAGGGCGCGGCGCAGGCGGCGGCGGAGCGGGGCTTGCCGGGCCATGTGATCACACTGTCGCGATCGCTGATCGAGCCTTTCCTCACCTTCTCCAAACGCCGTGATCTGCGGCAGATTGCCCACGCGGCCTGGATCGCGCGCGGCGCCCATGCCGGGCCGCATGACAACCGGGTGCTGATCCCCGAAATCCTCAAATTACGGGCCGAGCGCGCGCTTCTGCTGGGCTATGCGC
This sequence comes from Alphaproteobacteria bacterium, assembly GCA_026225015.1. Taxonomy (GTDB): domain Bacteria; phylum Pseudomonadota; class Alphaproteobacteria; order Acetobacterales; family Acetobacteraceae; genus Acidocella. Next base: position 1,013 of record JAMFRY010000092.1, on the reverse strand, counting down.
GTTTCGCCGATTTGCAGCTTGCCGATACCATGGCGGGCACGCCCGAAGCGGTTCAGAATCTGCTGGCCGAGGTGTGGGAGCCGGCGAAACGGAAAGCCGCTTCCGAGCGTGACCGTTTGCTGGCGGCGGCGCGCGCAGAAGGCATGAACGATTCGCTGCAACCCTGGGACTGGCGCTATTATGCCGAAAAAATCAGGGCGAGCGATTACGCGATCAATGAGACGGAGGTGAAATCATACTTCACGCTGGAGAACATGCAGAAGGCGGCCTTCGATTCCGCGAACCGGCTGTTCGGGCTTAGCTTTTCGCTTCTTGCCGATGCACCCGCCTATCATCCCGATATTCGGGTCTACGAGGTGCGGGACGGGCTTAAGCATCTTGGCCTGTTCATCACCGATCATTACGCCCGCCCGGATAAGCGCTCCGGCGCCTGGATGAGCAGTTTCCGCGACCAGGAAAATCTGGATGAGCCGGTCTCGCCGATCATCATCAACAACAATAATTTCGTGAAATCGGCGCCGACCTTGCTGAGCTTCGACGACGCCCGCACCCTGTTCCATGAATTCGGCCATGCCCTGCACGGGCTGCTGAGCCAGGTGCGCTACCCGTCGCAATCCGGCACGTCCGTAAGGCGGGATTTTGTTGAGTTGCCGTCGCAGATTTACGAACATTGGGTGGCACTGCCGGAGACATTGCGACGCTACGCGATCCATGCCGAAACCGGGCAGGCATTGCCGGATGCGCTGATTGAAAATCTGCTGGAAGCGCAGAAATTCAATCAGGGATTTGGGACGGTGGAGTATACCGCCTCGGCATTGATCGATATGGCGCTGCATGGGCAGGAAAGGCCCGAAGAACTAGACATCGATGCGTTCGATCAGAAATTTCTCGACGAAATCGGCATGCCGGATGGAATAATGGCGCGCCACCGCCCGGCGCATTTTCAGCATCTGTTTTCCGGCGGCGGCTACGCCTCAGCCTATTACTCCTATCTTTGGTCGGAGGTGCTGGAC
>JAMFRY010000091.1 GCA_026225015.1 Alphaproteobacteria bacterium | reverse complement strand
GTATGGGCAAAATACAGTTTTAACGCATCCAGAAGGTCGCCCCGATCCATCCCGAGCGCTTGGCCGAGCTGCAGATTTTCGGTATCCGGCGCCTGAAGATCCGCGGCAAAGCCGGCAAAGGCGCCGCGCACCCGGCGATAGCCGCGGCGCGATTCCACTTCCTCGACAATGGAATAGCGGGTCACGCCGGTTAGCGTAATCAGATAACGGCCGTCCTCGGTCTCGCTGAAAGAGGAGATTCGGCCCAGACATCCGGTCCGGTATAGTCCAGGTCCGGTATCGCCGTTGCTCAGGCGCTTATCTGGCTGCACCATGCCGAACAGCCGGCCGGCGCCCAGGCTGTCTTCCACCATGGCCAGGTAGCGCGGTTCGAAAATATTCAGCGGCAGCCGGCCGCAGGGCAGTAATAGCGCGCCGCTCAACGGAAAAACCGGAAATTCTTCCGGCAAATCGTCAAATCTGGTGCGCAATTCCGCCATCGCCGCGCTAGCTGAACAGGATCGCGGAAAGTTTCCGGCGCGCCGCCATGGTTGCGTGGTCATCAAAGCCCCAGGCTTCGAAAAATTTCAACAATTGCAGGCGCGCGGCCCCTTCATTCCATTTGCGGTTCAGCCGGATGATGTCCAGCAGCGCTTCAGCGGCGGCCTCGCGCTCACCGCCGGCATTCAAAGCGGTTGCCAGCTCATAGCGCGCTTCAAAATCCTTCGGGTCGGCGGTGAGCCGCGCCTCCAGACCGGCGCGGGCGGCTTGCGCCTTGCGGCCTTCCGAGGCCAGGGCCAGCGCCGATCTGGCGCCGGAAATCTCCACATGCTCGGCCAGTTCGGGCGGCGCCTCCTCCAGCACTTCCTCTGCTTGCGCCTCATCGCCCAAAGCCAGCAAGGCGCGCGCCAGCCCGCCCCAGGCTTCCGGCTTCTGCCGGTCTTCCTGCAGCGCCGCGGCGAACAGCTTGGCGGCCTCCTCGGCCTGGCCCTGCTCCAGCAGGAGTTTGCCCTCGGCGATGTAATCCGCCGCCGGCGCGCTGGAACCGGCGAGCTTCAGCAGTGCATCGGCAAAGCGCTTGACTTCGCTTTCTGGCAGCGCACCCTGGAAGGGCTCGCTGGCTATCTGGCCCTGCCAGAACGCCACCACGGTTGGGATGGATTGCAGCGGCAGCCCCATCTGGCTGAGTTGCTGCACCAGCGCCCGGTTTTTATCGACATCGATTTTCACCAGCTTCAGCCGGCCGCCGGCCGCCTTGGTGACTTTCTCGAGAATCGGGGTGAGCGTTTTGCAGGGTCCGCACCAGGTCGCCCAGAAATCGACCAGCACCGGAACGGTACGGGAAGCCTCGATGACATCGGCCATGAAGCTGGTCTGATCCCCGTCTACGATCATCGCCGCGCCGGCGTTCAGATTCGCATTCGCGGTACCGGCGTTTTCATTGAGAAGAATATTCATTTGGCTATCCAATATTTGCTGCCGTTATATCGTATGGGAAGGGCGACTTACAGCCCTTTGAGGCTGATATAACGTCCCGCAGCCGCGCAAACCAGCTTGGACCTGCGCGGCTTGCAATCCACCGCGAGGATGCGTAAAGAGCCCCTCACAACGGAGCGCGGGCGTAGCTCAGGGGTAGAGCACGACCTTGCCAAGGTCGGGGTCGAGGGTTCGAATCCCTTCGCCCGCTCCAATTCGGCAAGCTATTACAACGATGGTTTGGCGAAGCGTAACCCATCAGCTCAATGCTGATTTCCGAATATTTTCGAGATACCCGGCAGCGCCTCAGTTCCGCTCCCGGGATCGCTTACCGGACCCGCCTATGCCGAACCTGGTTAGATTCCGTACACTGGCCTGAGGCGTACCAAGCGGGTGATCTTCACCACCCGTTCAGCTCGGCATGGACATCATCCTGCCGGTCATCGGAATGAAGAACACACCCATATCGCGGCGGGAATGGATTTTCCCGTTTTCATCCTTGGTGTAAATATACAGCACCTGTCCCTGTTTGAAGGGCTGGCCGATGGGAATGATCATGCGCCCGCCCGGCCGCAACTGCTTGAATAAAGGCGGCGGCGCGTATTGTGCGGCGCAGGTGACGATGATGATGTCGAAACCATCTTTTTGCTCGGGCCAGCCGTAAAAACCGTCGCCCACGCGGGTTTGAATGTTATCGTAACCGAGCGGTGCAAATATCTTATGCACGGCTTGCCCCAGCGGCTCGATGATCTCGATGGAATGGGCGGATTTTACAATACGGGATAGCAACGAACTCTGAAACCCGCTGCCGGTTCCAATTTCCAGCGAAACGTCGTTCGGGCCAGGCTTGCAAACCTGCGTCATATAGGCTTGGCCGAGATAGTCCGACAGCGCCGAGCCATAGCCGATCGCCCAAGGCTTTGGCGGCTGGTCATAGGCATCGCCGCAGGTGGAGCGATGCGCGGGATAGTAATAATGGAAATATTCGCGCGGCACGGCCTGGAATCCTGCCAGCACGGCAGGGTCGGCATGGCCCAGCCGCATCTGCAAATAGCCGGCGATCAGCTTCATGGCCGGCTGCTTGCGGGCCTGGATGGCATCGAACTGCGCATCGGTCAGATGCACCGGCCGGCCGGACGCTTCCATGGCGGCTTCAAAGGCTGGCCTGGTCCAAGGCGCATTATTCGGCGTGGCCGGGGTTGGCAAGTCCTGCGCCGGAGAGGCGTTGGTGGCCAACACCAAACCGGGAGCGGCCGCAAATGCGGTAGCCGCCGAGATCACTCGCCGGCGGCTGATGGTATTTGCGATTCTAGCCAAAGCGCGCGACTCCTGAATGCAGGAAAGGTTGTAGCGGCAAGCGCATACAGCAAAACCGCCGATAGTAACACCGCATGATAGCCCAAATTGCGCGCGATCAGATTGGCAAGCGGCGTGGCCACCACGGAAAACGCGCCATTCAACCCCCAGGCCCAGGGCAGAAAGTCTTCCTCCGAAATCTGCCCCAGGCCCAGAGGAAACGGCATTCCCATGGCGATCGATACCGGTGCAATGGCAGCCACCACCAGCAATGCCCGAAGCAGTTGCGGCAACCCCTCGGCGGCCAAGGCAAGTTGCGGCAAGCCGGCCAGCATGGCGCAAGACCAAAGGATGACGATGACTCCGGCAAGCCATACGCCGCGTCGCGGGGCGGTTTTGAAGCGGCTGCTCGCCATGCTGCCGAGGCCAGAGAACAACAGCATGAAACTGATCACCAAAGCGAAACCCATCGCGCGGTCATTAAGGAAGGCGCTGGCCTTCTCGATCGCAAAAATCTCGATGAACAGGAAGCCCAGCGCCAGGGCCGAGAAATACAGGATCGGCGCGAGCAGCCCGGTTTGATGCGCCTGCCCGCTGGCGATTCGCGGCGCCAGCAATGGCGCCAGCAATACCAGAATCGCCAGCACGATGGCCTGCGCCAGCACTGCAAGATTGACCAGCGCGCCGATTTCAGATTGCGGCAGGATTTGCAGCCTCGCCAAAAGTACGTTCAAATCTGCAAGCCGCAGAACGGAATAGAACATCGGTCGGTCATTGGTGACCGGGGAGAGATTGAACGCCTCGGCGGAGGTAGTCGGCTGGTGGAGCAGAATTGCCTGCGCCTCATCGGCGATGGAATCATCCGGCCCAATGGAGGTCACTTCGCCGGCGTCGAACGAAAGGGCGGGAAGGTCGTTATAAATCTCCGGCCGCGCCGCCGCCACATCGATGCCATCATAGTAAGACACATCGAAGGATCGGTCATCGCACCATTTGCGCGCTGCCTTTATGTCGTCGGCCGAGAACGCGCTCGGGCTGATGAGGATGCGGGCGTTCCAGGCGGAGCGGTAAAGCAGCAGATGGGCGAGCGGATCGCTTACGCCATCGGCGCTGAGCGCGGCGCGCGCGGTGGCCAGCATGCGCAGCGCATAGACCGGAAAATCCTCGATCGAGACCGGGATGGAAACGATCCCGCGCGGGTGCAAATGGCGCAAATAGGCGGTGAAGGCTTCGACGGTGAAATTCTCGACATTGGCCGGCGCCGCATCGAGAAAATCCCCAGACAGGTCGATCAGATCATAGGGCGCGGCGTTCTGCACCGCCGCCACCGCGCTTATGGGCAGCAGGCGAACGTTCCCGCCGGCGGGATAGGGCGTTACGGGGCCAATCCCAAGCGCCAGTGCCGCGTATAGAACCGGCTCCGGCTCGGTTGCGTCGACGCTTGCGGCGCCCAGACTCAGCACTTCGGCGATCCGGAACCCGCCGGAAGCGCCGGCCAGCAAAACCTTGGGCCGCGACCGCAACAGATAAGGCAGGGCATCGAGCGCGCCTTGGGCATAGGAACTCGAGATCGGCCCGGGCATGGGCAGGCTGGCGATGCGAATACCGTCTCGATACAGTCCAAAGCTGCGGGGCGGGTCCGGGTAGCCCAACATGCTGGAATTGTTGGAAATATCGGTGTTCACCCGCTCGGTGAAGTCGCTCAAAAGCTGGTATTCCCCCTCCGGCGCAAATCTCGTCGCCAGAACCTGGGCATTCGGAGTGTGGAGCGGGGCGTAAATGGGCTTGTATTGGCTGATGCCGGCCTGCGGTCCCAGCCAGAGCAAGACTTCTGCGGCGCATAATACCAGAATGGAGGCCGTGGCTGCGCGCCCGCGGAAGCGTTGCACGAAGCAGCCGGCGGCGCCCAAAGCCGGCAGCAAGGCGGGGATCAGCGCAAACGGTCCCACCCGGTACATCAGACCGAGAACAATGATCGAGCCGATGCCGGCACCGGTCAGATCAGCCGCATAAACCCGCCCGATCCGGCTTGGATGGATGACGAAATTCAGGCTGATAAACAGGCCGGTCAGGAAGAAAAATGGCAAAAGTGCGATATAATAGAGCGCGATATTCCCGAGCTGCGGCAGATAGGTGACCGGATTTTGCAGTTGCAGCGGGTTGAACGGGTTGAGGATGGTGAAACAATACCCAATGGCGGCGCTCGCCACCAGCAGCGCGGGCAGCGCCGCCAGCAGCGCATCCGATCGCCTCACCAAATAATCCCGCGCCAGCGCCAGGGTCACGCCGCTGAACGCCAGACCGGCCATGACGATGGAAATGATCCAATAGCCATAATCGGACCAGCTTGCGACCGCGAAATACCGCGTCAGCGCCGTCTCGATCCCGGCCGAAGCGAGTGAAACCAGGAAAAGCGGCAACAGGTTCACGGCGTGGCGCCGGCTATTTCGCTTAGGCTTTGCGACCGCGGCGGCCAGACATCGGTTAAGAGAAACCGCCCAAGCAGCAAGTTGAACCGTGGGGCCGCATCGACAAACAAAGCGTGCCCCGCATGGGGGTAGATGGCGATTTCCGTATTCGGCCGGTCCGCCAGCAGATGCTCCGCCTGGTCCCCCAGATGCGGCCGCACCACATATAATACTGGCTTGTCCGTGCCCAGGATTGCCTCCCGCCAATAGCTGCGCGGCACCTGATATTCCAGCAGCGCCCGTGCATCCCCCTCCGGCAGGCGCAGGCTGGCGGCGGTAAGCGCGTTCAGATAGGCGGGCGACTGCCTGGTCTGGAACATGCCGGCCACAAAATTCCGCCTGCTGGCGGCGAGGCTGAGCTGTGGGCCGGATCGATAGCGTTGGGGCTGGAGCTGGGGCGGCGGATTCTCCCCCACCGAGTTATCGATCAGCACCAGCCCGGCAATCCGCGCGTCACCCGCCACATGAATATAGGCGAGCGTATCCAATACCCCGAGCGACCAGCCAACGATAACCACCGGCCGCTGCCCCAGCCGTTTCAGCAAATCACCGATATCCTCACCCCGCCGGAGCTGGTTATAGCCGCCGGCGGCGATCTCCGACTGGCCCTGACCGCGCGGGTCGAAAGCGATGACGTGAAATCTTCGGGAAAACGCCCGTATCTGCGGGGCGAAAATCCAGGCCGGCATCGTCCAGCCGGGGACCAATACAATGCATGGCGCACCCTGCGGCCCGGCATCCAGGTAATGCAGCCGCACGCCATCGGTGGTGGTGAAGTACCGGTCTTTGGCGCCGGCCACGGGCAGCGCATACGCCACACCGGCGTAAAGCCAGAAAACGCCGCATAGAAGAGATGCCAGATGCCGACGGCGGATGAGCAGCCTCATGGCGCTATCTTGGCCAGCAGCGCCGTTGGCCTGTCAATCTCCGTGAAGATTTCCGCTCAAGGAAGCGATGGGCTTCGTTGCGCTCTCCCTCCGGAGCCTTTCCAACACCTCATCCGACACAAAATCCTACCCCGGCGCGGGGAGCGGACCCATGCCGCCGGTGGGCATGTCCGGCTTCGGGCTGGCGCTGGGAACCGAGGCGCGGCGCTGATCGGGCATCGGGTCGTCGACGATCTTGCGAATGATCTTCTCGCCGTTGATGACCATGCGAATCTCTTCGCCGGAAAGGGTCTCATATTCCAGCAGGCCCTTGGCGAGAGAATGCAGATCCGCCAGCCGCTCGGTCAAAATGCGCTTGGCTTCCGAATAGGCGTGATCGATGATGGATTTGATCTCATTATCGATCTCCCGCGCCGTGGCTTCCGAAACGTTCTTATGCTGCGTCACCGAATGGCCGAGGAACAACTCCTGCCCGTTATCGCCATAGGAAATCATCCCGAGTTTTTCCGACATGCCCCATTCCGTCACCATGCGGCGGGTCTGGTCCGTCGCCATTTTGATATCGCCGGAAGCGCCATTGGAAACCCGGTCCGCCCCGAAGATGATCTCCTCGGCAGCCCGGCCACCCATCGCCATGATCAGTTGCTGCAGCAGCTTCACCTTGCTGGTGGAGTAGCGGTCGCCTTCCGGCAGACTCATCACCATGCCGAGCGCGCGGCCGCGCGGGATGATGGTGGCTTTATGTACAGGGTCACATTCCGGCAATGTGATCGAGCAGATCGCATGGCCGCCTTCGTGATAGGCGGTCATTTTCTTCTCGTCATCGCTCATCACCAGGCTGCGGCGCTCGGCGCCCATCATCACCTTATCCTTGGCGTG
>JAMFRY010000007.1 GCA_026225015.1 Alphaproteobacteria bacterium | reverse complement strand
TGCCGAGTGCGGCATGCCGGGCAAGACGCGCCCGCTCCTGCAAGCTGGCGCCGCCAAGCCCGGTCAGCGTGATGACCTGCGCGGCAATCCCGCGCGCTTCAAGCCGTTGCCGCGTAAGATTTGCTTCGGCCGCCGAGTCTTGGCGCAGTCCATGGTCCACAATCAGCGCCAGGACAGCGCCGCCGCGCTCAGCAGCCCAGTTCCGGGTGAGGAGCGCCAGCGCCGTGCTGTCAGCGCCGCCTGAAACCCCGACCGTAAAGCTTGGCCGGGCCCCGAACGGTCCAAATTGGGCCATGGCGGCGGCAAATTCTACAGCAAGCACGTCTTTTCGATGGAAAAAGCGGTTTCTTGCCTATTCATTCAGTCACATTTCGCCCGCGCTTCCGCGGCCTGAATGCGCGGACCCATGCCCGCGGGCGGCGTGGGAAACTGGCTGTTCAGGGAAGACAGCGTGTCGCAGGCAGCCGATTGCTGCTGAATATCGGTGAGCGAGTCTGCCAGGCCAAGGAGCGATCCGGGGGCATAGATGCCGGAACGGTTGCGGTTATAGGCATCGTCATAGGCGATCGCCGCGTCCTGTGGCTTGCCCTCGCCATAGAGCGCCTCGGCCAGGATAAACTGCGCCTTGTAGCCTTCCGGACTCGATCTGGCATTTTCCAGCACGGCGCGCGCCCTCGCTTCGGCGGCGGTGTAGTCACCATGGGCCAAAGCCGCCTGCGCGGCTGAGATCGACGCTTTGGGCGAGGCGCCCGTCGGGGGCGGTAAAGGCGGCGCCGCGGATGCCTGGCCGGCGGGCGCCTGACCTAATGTGCCAGGGGTTAGATTTTGCGGTGCGCCGGAACCCTGCGATGCACCAGGTGCAATCTGTGGCGCAGGCGCGCCCGGCATGGAAGCGGGCCCGCCGACCTTGAAGGTGAGATCGCCAATGTCCTTCTCGGTCTGTGCATGCTGCGTATCCACTTGGTTTTGCAGCGTATCGACCCGGCCGTTGAGCTGCTGCACCTGGGCCTGCAACTGCGATACCTGGTTCAGCAGGTTGCCGACAATATCGCTGGAAGGGGCGGCGCCAGATGAAGCCGCGCCGGGCGGTGGCGCTGCCGGAGCCGGATTGCCGCCCAAGGCGGAACTGCCCGAACCATTGGCGGCTTGCAGTTGCTGCATTTGGTTCTGCAGTTGCAGAATCTGGTTTTCCAGCGCGATGCCTTCCTGGCTCTGCACCAGCGGTTGTGCAGCGGCGCATAAGGGGAGCATGGCGATAAGCTCGGCAGTGGCTACATTGATTCGGCGCATCGGGTTCAATCCAAATTCACCCCCCTCTAACGCCGCGCCCCCGCGATGGAAAGATGACCAACAAGAAAAAACCGGCGGCTTCTCATTAGAGAAAACCGCCGGTTGCGTTTGGTTCAGCCAAGCCGGGAACACCCCGGATGGGTTAGGCTAGCTCTGCGGGTTGGAGCCCTGAACAGAGGTGATTGCATTACGGTTCTGCTGGTAGGAAGCCTCGTCATTGCCGGAAGCAACGGGCTTGTCCTTGCCATAAGAAATGGTCTGGATACGGGCGGTGGCGACACCCTGGGAGACCAGATAGTCGCGGGCAGCGTCAGCGCGCTTCTGGCCAAGCGCCAGGTTGTAGGTTTCCGTGCCGCGCTCATCGCAGTTGCCGGCAACCAGGATGTTCACGCTGGGATACTTCCCGAGCCAGGCCGCCTGACGGCCGAGGGTCGCATCAGCATCGGAGCTGAGGGTGGATTTATTGAACGCGTAGAATACGCGGTCACCCACGTTCGCGACCAGATCCTGCTCACTGCCCGGCGCGGCACCCGTGGTTTCCGCGCCCGAGCCGGTGGTGGCGGTGGCGGCTTGGGGGGTTGAGGAGGAGCAAGCTGCCAGCAGGGCAAGGCCGGCTAGAGCGCCCAATGCTTTGAATTTCATAACTAGAACCGTCCCTGTCCGTAATAAGTGTAAAAACACGACAAAACTTCGGATTTGCACCTATCATTGGCTGCAAATACCGTCTGGCCCTTAGCGCGCTCAACCGTAACGGGTCAAGCGCCGCACCCATGCATTTTGTGCGTCCGAGCCCCTTTTACACCTGGTTTTGCGTAGAAATCTGTAACTGTTGAGAAATTGTAACACTTTGCCTGAATCCGCCGCAACCGCGCGCTTGACTTTTCTGCCTCGGGATTGTCTGCCCACCGCATGTGTGCACCCGAACGCGCCGCGATTGAAAGCGATGAACAAGCCTATCTTGAGCCGTTTGCCATCCAGGCCTTTGCAGCGCTCGACGCCGTGCGAGACCTGAAAGGGCTGGACGCCTGCAGGGTGGAACTGCTCGGCAAATCAGGCATCGTGACCAGGCTGCTGAAGGATGCCGGGACTCTGACAGTGGCGGAGCGGCCGATACGGGCGGCGTTGCGCAACAGGCTTAAGGAAAAGGTCACGGCAGAGCTGGAAGTGCTGCGCGCCCGGTTGGAGGAAGCGGCGCTAACGGCGCGTTTGAGCGCTGAACGGCTTGATATTTCAGCGCCCACCCGGCCGGAGCCCGCCGGCATGATCCATCCGATCAGCCGGACCATGGAAGAAATCGTCGCGATTTTCGGCGCCATGGGCTTTGCGCTGAAAGAGGGGCCGGATATCGAGGATGACTGGACCAATTTCGGCGCCCTGAACATTCCGGCGCATCATCCCGCCAGGGCGATGATGGACACGTTTTATTTGAACGCCTCGATCGGCAATCGGCCGGCGGTGTTGCGCACCCACACGTCGCCGGTGCAGATTCGCACCATGTTGGCCTGGGCAAAGGCGCAGGCCAGCGGCACCGAACCGGCGCCGATCCGGATCATCGTACCGGGCCGAACCTTCCGCGCGGATCATGATGCGACGCACTCGCCGATGTTCCATCAAACCGAAGGCCTGGTGATCGGGCGCGATATTACGTTGGCGCATCTGAAGGGCTGTTTGATCGATTTTCTGCGCGCCTTCTTCAACGAGCCTGATCTGCCGGTGCGGTTCCGCGCCAGCTATTTTCCGTTCACCGAACCCTCGATGGAGGTGGATATCGGCTGGAGCCGCAAAACTGGCGAGATCGGCCAAGGCTCGGACTGGCTGGAGATCCTCGGCTCCGGCATGGTGCATCCGAATGTGCTGGCCAATTGCGGGATTGATCCCCGGAATTTTCAAGGCTTCGCCTTCGGAGTCGGGATCGAGCGGATCACCATGCTGAAATACGGCATTCCCGATCTGCGCCTGTTCTATGAGAGCGATGTGCGCTGGTTGCGCCATTACGGGTTTTCCCCCCTCGCCCAGGCCAACCTGCATGAAGGAATTTGAGCGATGAAATTTTCGCTCTCCTGGCTGAAAACCTGGCTCGAAACACAGGCCAGCCTCGGCGACATCACCGAAACACTCTCGTCGATCGGGCTGGAGGTCGAGCATGTGGAAAACGCCGCTTTGGCGCTGGCCCCATTTCTGATTGCCGAGGTGATCGAAGCCGCACCCCACCCGAATGCGGACCGGCTACGGGTCTGCCGGGTCAGCACCGGCAGCGCGGAGCTTTCCGTGGTCTGCGGGGCGCCGAATGCGCGCAGCGGGATGAAGGCCGTGTTCGCGCCGCCGGGCGCGTTCATTCCGGGAACCGGCATCACGCTCAAAGTTGGCGAAATTCGCGGCGTGAAATCCGAGGGCATGCTGGTCTCCAAGCGCGAGCTAAATCTCGGCGAGGATCATGACGGGATTATCGAACTGCCTGAAGCAGCACCTGTGGGCGCGGCCTATGCGCAATGGGCCGGGCTTGATGATCCGGTGATCGAAATATCCGTCACGCCAAATCGCGGCGATGCGTTGAGCGTGCGCGGGGTTGCGCGCGATCTTGCCGCTGCCGGACTGGGTTCTTTGAAACCGTTCAGACCAGCGGCGATTGCCGGGCGGGGGCCCAGCAGAATTATCTGGCGCAACGATTTTCCCGAGGCCTGCCCCTGGGTGCTGGGGCGAGTGATTTCCGGCCTGACCAATGGTGAAAGTCCGGATTGGCTGAAGGCGCGGCTTAGCTCCGCAGGACTGCGCCCGATCAACACGCTGGTGGATATCACCAATTTCTTCACCATTGATCTTGGCCGCCCGCTGCACGTGTTCGATGCGGATAAAGTCAGCGGCGGTGAACTCGTTTTGCGTCGCGGCAAGGGTGAGAATTTTGCGGGTCTGCACGGCAAGCAGGTAACGGTAGGGCAAGGTGATTGCGTGATCGCCGATGCGGCAGGGGTGCAGTCGCTGGCCGGGATCGTCGGCGGCGAGGCGACCGGTTGCGATGCTTCGACCAAATCCGTGTTCATCGAATGTGCGCTGTTCGACCGCGTGCACATCGCCCAGAGCGGGCAGCGCCACGCCATCCATTCCGATGCGCGGCAGCGTTTCGAGCGCGGGATCGACCCCGCTTTACTCACCCCCGCGCTGGATGCCGCCACGGCTATGGTTCTGCAACTCTGCGGCGGGGAGGCCAGCACTGTCACCCAAGCCGGCGCGCAGCCGCTCTGGCGGCGCAAGGCTGGTTTGAGATTCAGCCGGCTGAAAAGCTTCGGCGGCTCGGATGTGGCGCCCGATGAGGCGGTCGGCGCATTGGAAAAACTCGGCTTTACAATTTACCGGCGCGATGCCGAACGTGTGATTATGGATGTGCCGTCCTGGCGTAATGACATCGCGCAGGCCCCGGCGCTTGACCAATCCTTGGAGCTGGAACCGGGCATCGCCGAAGCAGCGGCCGCGGGAGCGAAGGAAGTCGAGCCGGAAGTGGATTTGATCGAAGAAGTGCTGCGGCTGCGCGGCCTGGATGCGATTATCCCGCAATCGCTGCCGCATCATGCCGCCATACCGGCGCCGATTCTAACACCGAGACAGACGCGCACGGCCCTGGCGCGGCGCGTACTGGCGGCACGCGGGCTGATGGAATGTGTGACCTTCAGCTTTCTGAGCCACGAAACGGCGGAACACTTCACCGCGGGCGACGATTCGCTCCGCCTGGCCAATCCGATCGCGGCCGACCTCGACCAAATGCGCCCCAGCGCCATCGCCACCCTCGCAACCGCGGCAGCAAGAAACATCGCCCGCGGCTACGGGGATCTTGGCCTGTTTGAGATCGGCCCGGTTTATCCCGCGCTGGGCAGGCAGGTTCTGGCCGCCGCCGGATTGCGGACGGGAGAGACCCCGCTGAGCGCCGTTGCCCCGCCCCGGAAATACGACGCGCTGGATGCCAAAGCCGATGCGCTGGCCGTGCTGGGCACACTTGGCGCGCCACTTGAAGCCGTAACCGCGACCCCCGATGCGCCGGCCTATTTTCATCCCGGCCAATCGGGGGTATTGCGCCAGGGGCCGTCAATCACGCTGGGCCATTTTGGGGCTTTGCATCCAACGATCTGCGCCCGGCTCGACTTGCCCGTAGGTTCGGTGGCGTTCGAGTTATTTCTCGATGAGATCGCGGAACCGAAACGCCGCAAAAAAACCGCGCCGATCTTGTCCGCCTTCCAGCCGTTGCGCCGCGATTTTGCTTTCTTGCTCCCGGAGACCACGCCTGCCGACGCAGTCATTCGGGCCGCGAAAGGTGCGGATCGTAAACTGATTACGGGTGTAACATTGTTTGACCGCTATAGCGGCCCGAATCTGCTTGCGGGTCAGGTTTCGCTGGCCATCGCCGTCACGCTGCAACCCGTTGAGGCGTCGCTGACGGAAGCCGAAATCGATTCGGTATCGGCAAAAATCATCGCCGCGGTACAAAATGCTACGGGAGGCGTTTTGCGGGCGTAAAGGGCGGTCGTAGGATGGGTTGAGCGCCAGCGAAGCCCATCATTCTCCGCCACATGTTTTGGCGAGTGTGGCTGTCTTGCCATCGCCCGTTGTCGATGGGCTTCGCTTGCGCTCTGCCCATCCTACGGCTTGCTGAGCGGACATTCGCACCGGATTTCTGCACCACATATGTTACTGAAATGACACACTCTAAATTCGGTGCAAAATTCTTGATATTTGTATCAATGGTAGGTATTGCTCAAATTTTCGATCCCTTTAACATGAGTATATAGATCGGCCTCTTTACTAATTTTGCGGCCCCGCTAACTTTCGCTTGTTCGCCCCCAAAAAACCTTCATC
>JAMFRY010000090.1 GCA_026225015.1 Alphaproteobacteria bacterium | reverse complement strand
GTTCCGCGGCCGATTTCGTCCACGATCACGAAGCTCTTTGGCCCCGCCTGGTGCAAAATCGCCGCGGTCTCGATCATTTCGACCATAAAGGTCGAACGCCCGCTCGCCAAATCATCCGCGGCGCCCACGCGCGAGAACAGCCGGTCCACCACGCCGAGGTTCATAGCCTCCGCCGGCACCGGTAGCCCGGCCTGGGCGAGAATGACCAGCAGCGCGTTTTGCCGCAAAAACGTTGATTTTCCAGCCATATTCGGGCCAGTAAGGAGCATCAGGCGGCATCCGGGCGAGAGGTCGCAATGATTGGGAACAAAGCCAACGCCTGGCGGTAACGCCGCTTCCACCACCGGATGACGCCCGGCCTTGATCTCGAAAGCTTCATCCTCGGAGAGGACCGGTCGACACCAGCGCCGATTGGCGCTCAAGCTAGCCGCCGATTGCAGCACATCCAGCAAAGCCAGCGCCTCGGCGCAATCGGCCAAGGGCTCGCCCAAGGCCAGCACCTGCTTCACCAGCCAGGAAAATACTACAAGCTCGCGCGCCTCCGCCCGGCTGGCTGCCTCGGCGATTTTCCGGTCCAGGGCGCTTAGTTCGGGATGGGTGAAACGCGCCCCATTGGCGAGGCCCTGGCGGAGAATAAGTTCCGGATTCTCCCGCAATTTCTCAACCGCAACGGCCGGCACTTCCAGCACATAGCCAAGCTGCGCGTGGTGCCGGATTTTCAGGCTCGCCACATTGTAGCGCTGCGCCAACTCGGTCTGGAAGGCGGCGATCACCTGGCGGGTCTCATCGCGCAGGCGCCGTTCGGCATCCAGCTCCGGATCGAAACCGGGCCTGATCGCCGCCCCGTCATAAAGCCGTAGCGGCGCCGGTTCGGCCAAAGCCGAAGTCAAAATGGCCGCAAGCTCCGGGCTCGGCTTGAGACCGGCCGCCAGCTTCTCGATGAACGGCACGCCTTGCGGCAAAATCTCCGCCGTTGCGGCGCCGGCAACCAGCGCGTCCCGCACGCAAGCCATATCCCTCGGGCCGCCGCGGTTCAACGCAATCCGCCCCATGGCCCGCGCCAAATCTGGCGCGCCCCGCAGGACGGTCCGCAATTTGCCGGCGACATGCGGAGAGTCACGCAGCGCCAGCCAGGAGGCTTGCCGCGATTCAAGCTCGCCGAGATCGGTAATCGGCGCCGCCAGCCAGAGGCAAAGTTTTCGCGCCCCCGCCGCGCTCACCGTGGCTTTCACCGCCGCCAGCAAGGACCCCGCCTCGCCGCCGTCGCGCGCCCGCAGAATCTCCAAGCTCGCACGAGTTGCCGCGTCCATGGAGAGCTGCCCGGATCGCCCGAGCGAAGCTGGCGGGGAAAGCCTTGGGCTGGCGCCCATCTGCGTCGCCCGCACATAGGCTAGCGCTGTCGCGGCGGCGATCGCCTCGGCATCGCTGAACACGCCGAACGCATCCAGGCTCACCGTACCGAAGGCCTGCGCAAGCTCACGCCGGGCCGCAGCCGGCCGCGCTGCGTCAGGACTGCCAATGGCTCGGATCGCCAGCCCCTCCCCGGTCACACGGCGGGCTGAAAATG
>JAMFRY010000089.1 GCA_026225015.1 Alphaproteobacteria bacterium | reverse complement strand
TCAAGGATAATCACATCTCCGGACGGCTCCGGCTGCTCACCGAAAGCGAAAGCCTGTTCAATGACGGCGTGGCCGCGGTGCTCTTCGTACTGGCCTTGGCTTATGCGCAATCGTCATCCGGCAGCATCTCGCCGGCCTATGCCGCCGAAACCTTGGGGCTGACCGTTGGCGGCGGCATTTTCTCAGGCGGGCTTTGCGCCGGTGCCGCGCTGGCCGTCGCCGGCCACACCGCCGACCATCTGGTGGAAAGCACGCTTACCACCGTAACCGCCTATGGCGCCTTTCAGCTTGCGCAACATTTTGGCGGCTCCGGCGTGCTCGCCACCATCACCGCCGGCCTGCTGATCGGCAATTTCGGCGTGCTTGCGGATGATGACCATAGCCGGCTCACCAGCCAGGGCCGCGAATTCGTGCTGACGTTATGGGAGTTCATCGCCTTCATCGCCAATTCGCTGGTTTTTCTCCTCATCGGCATGGCCACTGCCCGCATCCCGTTCAGCGAGCTCGGGGGCCCGGCGCTGCTCACCATCATCGCGCTGGTGCTGCTCTCGCGGGCATTGTCGGTCTATCCGATCTGCCTGCTGTTCCGGCGATCCGCCCGGCCGATTGCCTTGGCCGAGCAGCATATTCTCTGGTGGGGGGGCTTGCGCGGCGCGCTCGGCCTGGCGCTGGCTCTGTCACTGCCAGATTCACTGCCGTTTCGTAACCAAATCCTGATCGCGACCTTTGGGGTTGTTGCGTTTTCGATTGTCGCGCAGGGGATCACGATGCCTGTGCTTTTGAAAAGGCTGGGATTTATCAGTGGGAAATTGGATTAGGGCCGAGCAGTTCTCGTTGCGTGTTGATGGGCTTCGCTTGCGCTCTGCCCATCCTACGTAGCGTGCAGCGCCCGTATTCCGATATCGCGGCGGCAGAAACCGTCGGGCCATTCGATGGTATCCACAGCCGCATAGGCAAGCTCGATCGCCTGGCGCAGATTATCGCCGACGGCATTCACCGCCAGCACCCGCCCGCCATTCGCCAGCACCGCTTCCTGTTCCAGCATCGTTCCAGCGTGAAAAATGGTTACACCCGGCAAAGCGCCGGCCTCCTCCAAGCCGTAAATCTCGCCGCCGGTTGCGTAGGCGCCGGGATAGCCTTTTGCGCATAGCATCACCGTGGCCGAGGTCCCTGCCCGCCAGCGTAGATCGACATGCGCGAGCTGGCCGTCGGTTGCCGCCAGCAAAGCGGGCAGAATATCCGAGCGCAGCAGCGGCAGCAGGGTTTCGCATTCCGGATCGCCGAAGCGCACGTTGAACTCGATCAGCTTCGGCCCCGCCTCGGTCAGCATCAGCCCGGCGAACAGGAACCCCCGGAAGGGTGTGCCAAGCGCTGCCATTTCCGCCAGCGCCGGCCGGATGATGAGCGCCATGCTCGCTTCGATCACCTCCGCACTCGCCCAGGGCGCCGGTGCAATCGCGCCCATACCGCCGGTATTCGGCCCGGTATCGTTGTCGCCAACCCGCTTATGATCGGCGGCGCTGCCCAGATAGATCGCATCCAGCCCATCGCAGAGCGCAAAAACCGAGATTTCTTCGCCGACCAGACATTCCTCGATCACCACTTCTGCTCCGGCGGCGCCGTGCACCTTATCTTCCATGATCGCGCTGATCGCCGCATGGGCTTCTTCGAGCGTCGCCGCCACCACCACGCCCTTACCCGCGGCCAGCCCATCCGCCTTGATCACGATCGGCGCGCCCATATCCTCCACATAATCATGCGCGTCATCGGGGTCGTCGAAGCTGGCCCAATCCGCTGTCGGGATTCCTGCTCCGTCGGCGATCTCCTTGGTGAAGCGCTTGCTGCCTTCCAGTTGCGCGGCGGCAGCGCTCGGCCCACAGCAGCGTATGCCCGCCTCGCCAAGCGCATCCGCAATCCCGGCCACCAGCGGCGCCTCCGGCCCCGGCACCACCAGATCGATTTTTTGGTCCTGTGCGAACGCCACCAACGCCGGAATATCCTTCGCGGAAATCGGCACATTGGTGGCAATGTTCGCGGTGCCCGGATTGCCGGGCGCGACGAACAGCGCCGTCAATAGCGGGCTCGCCGAAATGCTCCAGGCCAGCGCATGCTCCCTCCCGCCGGACCCGATAATCAACACCCGCATGCAACCCTCCAGCTTCTCTTATGCCGGCTCCTACCATACTCTGCCGGCATGAGCGATTTGCCGAACATCCCGGAACTCACCGTCTCCGACATTGCCGGCGCCATCAAGCACACGCTGGAGGGCGCCTTCGGCCGGGTGCGGGTGCGCGGCGAGATCACCGAGCTGAAGGCCTACGCCTCCGGCCATGTGTATTTGGCCCTGAAGGACGAGTCCGCGAAAATCCGCGCCATCATCTGGCGGGGCAATGCCGGGCGGATCGCGCTGAAGCCGGAAAACGGGGTCGAGGTGATCGCCACCGGCAGAATCACCTCCTACCCGGAGCGCTCCGAATACCAGCTCATCATCGAGCGGCTGGAATATGCCGGCGCCGGCGCGCTGCTGGCGCGAATCGAGACGCTGCGGCTGAAACTACAAGCCGAAGGCATGTTCGATCCGGCCCGCAAACGGGCGATTCCGTTATTGCCGCGGGTAATCGGCGTGGTGACCTCGGCGCAGGGCGCGGTGCTGCAGGATATCAAAACCACCATCGCCCGACGCTTCCCCCGGCCAATCCTGCTCTGGCCGGTCGCGGTGCAGGGCGAGCAAGCCGCCGCCCAGATCGCCGCCGCCATTAACGGCTTTTCCAATTTACCCCCCGACGGCCCGATTCCCCGCCCGGATATTCTCATCGTCGCGCGCGGCGGCGGCAGCCTGGAAGATTTGATGGCGTTCAACGACGAGGCTTTGCTCCGCGCCGTCGCGGCGTGCAGCATACCAATCATCTCTGCGGTGGGGCATGAGACCGATACCACCTTGATCGACTTTGTTTCCGACCGCCGCGCCCCCACCCCCACCGCCGCCGCCGAAATGGCCCTCCCGCCCCGGCTCGAACTTCTGGCCGACCTGGCGCAGAAAGCCGCCCGGCTTGCCGGCGCCCTGGCGCATGCCGCCACCGCCGCCAGCGCGCGGCTGGAGCGGGCGGTGAGCAAACTGCCCAACCTGCCGCAACTGCTCGGCTCCGCCCGCCAGCGCTTGGACGACCGCGCCGAACGCCTGACCCTGGCACTCCCCAACTATGCCGCCGCTCGCCGCTCCGCGCTCGAACGCCTGGCCGGACGTTTGATTCACCCCAGAGAATTTCTGGCGCGCAACCGCAACCAGATCGCGCTACTCTCGCACCGATTGGAAGCGCCTTTGCCCGGCCGCCTGCGCGAGGCCAGACTGCGCGTTGAAAACCTGTCCGCCCGCCTCAACGCCGTATCATACGAATCCGTCCTGCAGCGCGGCTTCGTGCTGGTAACGACTCCAAAGGGCGCCCCGATCCTGAGCGCCGCGAAAATTAGTCCCGGCGACGCCCTGAACCTGAGATTCCATGATGGCGAGATCGCCGCCAAGGCCATCCCGAAGCAGGGGCTTCTGGATTTATAACGCAATGTTCGTGTTATTCAGACGATCCTCGAGCCGTTCTGATTGCCCTATCCAGGGTCGGCAATAAGGCCCGCCGCCTTGATTCCCGCCAGCGCCGCCGCCTCGTCATTATCCGAGGTATCGCCGGAAATCCCGACCGCCCCCAGCAGCGCGCCTGCCGCATCCTTTACCAGCACGCCGCCCGGTACCGGCACCAGAGAGCCACCGATCGCAGCGGTCGCCGCCGCAATAAAATAGCCCTGGGTTTCCGCCCGCTTCATCAAGGCGCGCGAGCCCATTCCCAGCGCCACCGCTCCATTGGCCTTTGCCAGCGCGATCTCGCCGCGCTTTAAACTGGTCCCGTCTTGCGCAGCATAAGCCTTCAAGGCCCCGCGCGCATCGATCACCCCAATCGCCATCGGCTTGAACCCGTGCTCGCTCGCATAGGCCAAAGCAGCATCCAAAATTTGTTTCGCGGCTGCCAAATCCACTGTTCAGCTCTCCAGTTCGGAATCCCAGTACAAAAAGTCCCGCCAGCTCTCATGAAGATAATTCGGCGGAAAGCCGCGCCCGCGATCCTGCAGCTCCCAGCTGGTCGGCCTCCTTGGCGCATGGCGCGGAAACATGTGACATTCCTTCGGCAGCTTGCTGCCTTTGCGCAGATTGCAGCCGCCGCAGGCGGTTACCACATTCTCCCAGGTCGTGCGGCCGCCTTTGGCGCGCGGAATCACGTGGTCGAAGGTCAGTTCCGGCGCCGGGCGGCGGGTGCTGCAATACTGGCAGGTAAAGCAGTCGCGCAGAAAAACATTAAACCGAGTGAAGGCCGGCATGCGCGAAGAGGGGATAAAATCCCGCAGCGCAATCACCGAGGGCAGGCGCATGGAAAAGCTTGGGGAGCGCACTTCCCGCTCATATTCGGAGAGCACGGAAACCCTGTCCAGAAAAACCGCTTTCACGGCGTCCTGCCAGTTCCATGTCGATAGGGGGAAGTAAGAAAGCGGACGGAAATCCGCATTCAGCACAAGGGCGGGGTAACTGAACCCGCCCTCAAACACTACTGAACCGGTCCCAGAAAGGACGGAACAAGGTCTGGGGCCGAATGTGCGAATCGGGCCAAATCTGGTGGTTATTGCCAGCCATGCGGGCTTTATGACAAACCTGCCGCCGCGCCGCAAGCGCAACCAGGCCCAAGGCGGCCCAAGGCCGGCCCAAGGGCGGTATTGTCAATGCTTTGTCATTTGTCACGGCGCGGCTGAAGCGGGGAATGCATTGATCGCCACCCCGGTGGCGTCAGCCACGAAATGCAGCATCACCTGCCTGGGCGACCCACAGAGATCAAGGGTCCATAGCTCTTTCCACGGCCCCATCTGCTTGCCTGCGGATTGCTTTGCCGCATTAGGCCCCTCGTAACCGACGAATTCGGTATTGGCGATATAGGCCTGGCGGCATCCCGCCGGAACGCCGCCCGCCGCCTTGATCGCCGGGCCTTGCGCCGCATTCTGCAAAATCGGGTCGGCAACGGTGCTGCCGGGGAGCAGATAACCGGTCGCCAGCGTCGCCGGGTCGGTGATTTTTGTTAGCACGTTCAGGGTCATCGGCGCGCCACAGCCGCTGGCGATCAGCGCCTCCCGCCATTCGCCGCGCACCGGTGCGCCGGTGCTGTCGAACACGATCGGCACATACACGGCAATTTGCGGCGCCGGGGTGAAAACTGCGCCGGCGCAGGCCAGATGCGTCCAGGCCGGGGTCGCCTGCGCGGATTGCAGCACCAGTTGCAGATGCCCTGGGTTTTGCAGAACCGCCGCGAATTGCTGAGCAGGTGCGGGCTTCCCAGCCTCCGCACTACCCGCCGCGATCATCGACAGAAGGAAAACCCCAGCCAGACCTGACCCTTTCCTCATCATCCGCTCCGCTCTTGCCGTGCCAGTCCAGCTTGGTTAACCCCATCCTCCATGACCGATCTCGACGCGCTTTTGAAGTCCCGGGGCATTTCGCAACAACTCGGCGCCCATGTCACTTCCTGCGCCTTCGACCGCGCCGGCCATGCCGGTTTCGCCCTGGGCGATGGCAGCGTGCATTTCTCCGATGGCGAAGGCTGGAGCCAGATCCAGGCGCATGACGGCGCGGTGCTCGCCTTTGCCCAGGATCTCGCGCCGCATGGGTTCGTCTCCGGCGGGGATGACGGCAAGTTCAACCGGGTGACGCGGGAATCCGTCTCGCAAATCGCCGTGTTCGGGATGAAATGGGTGGAGCACGCCGCCTCCTTCGCGCATCCAAAAAACGGAATCCTTGCCTGCACGGTGGGCAAGCAGCTGCATCTCTTCAATGCCAGGGACGAGAAGCTCCGTACCCTGCCCCATCCCTCGACGGTGACCGGCATCGCCTTCGATGCCAAAGGCAAGCGCATCGCCGCCTCGCATTACAACGGCGCTTCGCTCTGGTTCACCTCATCTTCCACCGCCGGCCCGCGTCTGCTGGAATGGAAGGGCAGCCATATCGGCGTCGCCTTGCACCCGGATGGCGCGGCGCTGGTAACCGCCATGCAGGAAAGCGCCCTGCATGGCTGGACGCTGCCGGAAGGCAAACACATGCGCATGAGCGGCTATCCGGCAAAAACCGAATCCTTCGGTTTCACCAAATCCGGCAGATGGCTGGCGACCGCGGGGGCGGATGCCATCGTCATCTGGCCGTTCTTCGGCGGCGGACCGATGGGCAAGGCGCCGGTTGAATTGGCCGGCGGCGACGGCCGAGCCTTCGTCAAACGCGTTGCCTGCCATCCGTTGCATGACGTCATCGCCGCCGGTTTCGATGACGGTCTGGTGGTCATGGCCGATATCGCGCGCGAAAAAATCCTGCCGGTCGCGGCGCCGGGGCGCGGCGCCGTATCGGCAATGGCCTGGAACAGCTCGGGCTCGCATCTGGCCTTCGGCACGGCAGATGGTTTTGCCGCGATTGTGGATTTTTCGGTTACGAATTAAAGCGCCTAAACAGGCGGGCAACACGGCTCCTTAAGGTCTTCCCCTTAGAAGCGACGCATCCAACTATCCCATTGGAAGGCAGATCGCCGATGCTCGAGAAGCTTGCCACGGAATCGCCGGAGCGACTCATCCGGATTCTCTACTACAGTAAGGCCATCATCGACGGTTCCGCCGCCGAAATCGCGCAACAATACACCGCCATTCTCGCCACCGCCCGGCGGCGGAACAGCAGCGTGGGCATTACCGGCGCGCTCATGGTCAGTAATGGCCGATTCGCTCAAACCCTTGAGGGGCCCGCGGCCGCCGTGAGATCCACCTATAACCGGATCAAACTGGACCCACGCCACCGATATCCCACCATCCTTAAAGTCGAACCCATTGAGAGCCGCATGTTCGGCGCCTGGGCAATGGCGCTTGCAGGTTCGCGCCCGGGCGATTCCACGCCGCTGCACAACATTGCTTCGCTGGATCGCGCGGTCGCCAACCCAACAAGCAGCAGCGACACGCTGGTCGCGCTGCTGTTGAACCTGGTGCAAACCTCATCCACCCCTACGCCGCAGCTCTGAATAGAGTTTCACGGCGCGGCCAACGGTAAGGGATCATCGCTGCGCTGGCCGGTGCCGGTGTGGACTGGGTGAGTCGATGCACCAGCCGTTGGCCCGACAATCGGACTCTGCTCAGCGGCTGGTCAACAGCAGCAACACGACCAGCGCGACCGCAACGCCCTGCAGCGCAACGCGGGCGCGCATGAGTTTGTTGGAAACATGCGGATCGCGGCTGAGATTCGCCATGCCGACCGCGCCGACCAGCATCACAACCACCACCGCCACCATGTCGATCCCAAGCAGGACCATCAAAAACAGCTTCATTGGCCCATATATAAACGCGCCCCGGAATTTTGCCACGAATCAACCGACGAATTGACAGAGGCGACATTCCGCCCTCTGGCTTGCCGCCATGCAACGCCTGATCGCTTTACTCGCCATTACCCTCATATCGGCCCTTGCTTTGCCTGCCCAGGCCGGCGCGCAGGCGCTGGCCACCCACCAAGCCGCCAAGCCCGCTACCGCGCCCGCATCACCAGCGCCAACCGTGAGCACGATCATTCCCGGCTCGCCCTTGGCGGCGCTCACGGGCGCCGCTGCGCTTGGCGCGCAGAAAAATGATGAGGACGCGCCCTCGCCATTCGGCACCGACACACTGGGATTATCTGTCACCAGCCTGATCGACCACGAAGCCACCGGAACCGTACTGGACTTCATCAGCGCGATCCAAAAATCGACGGCTTTGACGCCGGTATGGCAGTGGCTGGAAAGCTTTCCGGGTGACGCCCAGCGCCAGCAGGACGCCAAGGGAATCGCCGAAGGCCTGGTGATGACCGTGCTTCCGGCGATCGTCCTGGACATAGCGCTGCGCCTCGGCCTTACCCGGCCGCGCGCCGTGCTGGCGCGGCGGGCGACAAGACTACTCCACGCCAATGAGAAATTGCCGCCGGACAGCGCCGGGCTAGAAAACGCCGGACTGGAAAACGCCGGACTGGAAAACGCCGGACTGGAAAACGCCGGACTGGCGGCGGCTGAAGCAGGGGAAATCGAAGAACACAAGCAGCTTCGCGGTTCGCTTTTTGCCTGGTGCCGCCGGCTGTTGCTGGCCTTGCTGCATCTGGCGCTCGGCCTGGCGCCTGTGCTTGCCTTCGGCCTGGCCGCCGGATCGCTGCTGGGGCTTGGATTCGTCACCTCCCGGGATGCGCGTCTCTCCGCGGTCGGCATTTCCAACGCCTATCTGTTCTGCAGGATCGTATTGGAGATATCGCGTTTTCTGCTCGCACCCTGGGCGCCGCCTCTGCGCCTGTTCCGGATGCAGGACGTGCAAGCGCTGTGGCTGAACCGCTGGTTGCGCATCTTGGTAGTCACCGGCGGATTCACTTACGGTATCGTCTCTATCAGCGAAATCCTGGATTTGCCGAAAACCGGCGCGATGGCGGTCACCCGGATTCTGGTCCTGGTCATTCACGTCGAACTTTCGATCATGATCTGGCAGAGCCGCAAAGTAGTGGGCGGCTGGATCAGGGGCAATCCGGACCCCGATAGCCTGCTGGCGGGTCCGCGCCGGCGGATGGGCAAAGCCTGGCACTACCTCGCGCTGTTTTACGTGCTGGCGCTGTGGGTGGCCTGGGCCGGCGGCGTGCAGAACGCCTTTGCCGTGTTGCTGCGCGTCGTGCTGTGTTTCGTCGCTGCCCTCATCCTGGGCCGGCTGGCCTGGAATGGCAGCGAGCACGCGCTGGACCGTATTTTCCCCGACCCCAAAGGGCGGAAATTGCGGCACCCCAATCTCGTCACCCGTGCCCGCGCCTATAATCCACTCACAAAAGCGGTCTTGCGAATTATCATCGCAATCGCCGTGGCAGCGGTGATCCTGCTTGGCTGGGGGGTGAATATCCTGCCCTGGCTGCTGCAGGACCCAATCAGCCGCAGCCTGATCTCCGCTTTCATCGCGATCATCATCACCGTAGCGATTGCCGTGATCATCTGGGAGTTCGCAAACGGTCTGCTGGAAGGACGAATCGACCGGCTGACCGCTTCCGGCAAAACCCGCCAGGCCTTGCGGCTGCGCACGCTGGCGCCGATCCTGAAAGCCACCTTCGGCACCGCGATCGGCCTGGTGGCGGGGCTGATCTGCCTGAGCAAGATCGGCGTGAATGCCGCACCTTTGCTGGCCGGCGCCGGGGTGCTTGGCATCGCCATCGGTTTTGGCAGCCAGAAGCTGGTGCAGGATATCATCACCGGGCTGTTCCTGCTGCTGGAAGACACCATGCAGGTGGGCGATGTGGTAACGCTGGCGGGCATGTCCGGCACCGTGGAACGGCTTTCCATCCGCACCATCCGGCTGCGCGGCGGCGATGGCTCGGTGAATATCATTCCGTTCTCGTCGGTCACCACCGTCACCAACCAGACCCGGGATTTCGGCTATGCGCAAATCTCCGTCGGCGTGGGATATGCGGAGAATATCGACCATGTCTGCGCGGTGCTGACCGATATTGCGCGAACCATGCGGGCGGAGGCGACCTGGGGGTCGATGATCCGCGATGATCTGCAAATCAACGGGCTGGACCAGTTCGGCGCGAACGCGCTGATCATTACCGGTCAGATTCGCACCGGCCCCGGCCAGCATTGGGCGGTGCGGCGCGAATTCAGCCGCCGCATGGTGCAGCGCTTCGCCGAGGAGAAGATCGAGATTCCCTATAGCAGCAGCGTCTCGACGCTGACCGTGGACCCGAAGGAATGGGGCGGGCTGCTGGAGCGGCTGCGGCCGGAAGGCGAGGATACGGCAACGAAAGAAGGCGCTGCTCTCCCTGAGGAAAAAGGCTCGGACGCCCGCGAGCCACAAATACGGTAGCGGGTCAGTTTAGATTTCTGCTTTTTGGCTGGAGTTGGCCGGAAGCGGAAGGTCCGCTACGGAGCGGAAAGTGAAATAAGCTGCCATTAGCGGCACAAAATTCGGGAGCACACCAACAAGCAGAAATCGCATGAGCTTGATCTCTACTATGGAACTTCAGCATAGCGGATGATGCTCTGATTTTGTACGTTGGCGACTAATTCATCAGAACGAGACAGAAATCGGCGGAGTAAAGGTGAGGAGTTTGAATCGTTGTATCCTAAGGTGAGATCAATTGTCGGAGGCACGCCCTCAAGTGCTCTAGCAACGACATTTGGCGTCAGCATATTTTGCGCATAAAGCGGAATAAGCGTTATTCCACCTGTAGAAACGACGAGCGACATTGCCGATGGTAGGCCGTCACCTTCGTACTCTGCCTTGAGTGTGATCCCAACTTTCGACGCGTAATCTTGGATCACGGATTGCAATACGGGAGAAATTCTAGCTGAACTGACGTAAGTTTCGCGGGCAAGGTCCTGCGGCCGGATCTTTTTGCGCGACGTCAAGCGATGGTCCGCCGGCAGCACGGCGATCAGTGGCTCCTTGGCTAAAAACTTGAAGGACACACCAACACTCTGCGTCTCGGGGCGAAGGAAAGCGACGTCCAGCTTGCCTCGTGTCAGTGCCAGAGCAAGGTCCGGGGAAGATTGACTGGACAATATGATTTCAACCTCCGCCGCTTCCTCACGAATAATGCGCAATGCATGGGGTAGCCACACGACCTCTTGCCCTGCGAGAAAACCGATAACGAACGATTGCTTTTCCGGCCGTTCTGCCCGCCGGGCCCCTTCCGCAGCCGCCTCGACTTGCAATAGCGCCAGCCGCGCGTGATCAAGAAACACTTTACCGGCGGCGGTGAGCGTCACGCCGCGCGCCTGCCGTTCCAGCAGTTTTACACCGATTTCGGTTTCCAGATCGCGAATTTGTCTGCTGAGTGAGGGCTGGGAAGTGTGTAGCCGCCGCTCGGCTGCGGTCAGTAAGCTTCCCTCCTCCGCAACAGCAACAAAATAGCGCAAATGCCTCAGTTCCATCGGTCCTCGCTATACCTTTTAGGCATAGCTCGAACGTACAAGGTATTTGTCTTTGATTAAAGGGGAAATTATTAACGTAACCGTATTGGGGCGTATTGCACTAGCGCGTGGATGAATGGCTCCAATTGATGATCACGATCTTTAGGGAATGTTTAACAGCGCAGATGGAGGGACTCGATGCCTACAATCACTACCACGGACGGCGTAAACATCTTCTACAAGGACTGGGGCGCAGGCCAGCCGATCGTTTTCAGCCACGGCTGGCCGCTGTCGGCGGATGACTGGGACGCCCAGATGACCTTCTTCCTTCACCACGGCTACCGGGTGATCGCTCACGACCGGCGCGGCCACGGCCGGTCCGACCAGTCCGGCACCGGCAACAACATGGACCGCTGGGTTGCCGACCTCGCGGCGCTGACCGAGCACCTCAACCTGCACGACGCGATCCACATCGGCCACTCCACAGGCGGCGGTGAGGTGGCTCGCTATGTCGCCCGCCACCCGGAGCGCGTCGCGAAGGCGGTGCTGGTCGCTTCCCTGACGCCGAACATGTACCGGAGCGAGGACAACCCGTCCGGTCAGCCGCAGGAATGGTTCGAAGCGATCCGCGCGGGCGTGCTGGGCAACCGGCCGCAGTTCTTCCGGTTCGTCCCTGAGAACCCATTCTACGGTTACAACCTCGACGGAGCCGAGCCTTCGGAGGCGATAATTGCAAACTGGTGGCGCCAGGGCATGGCCGGGGGTGCCCTGGCTCACTACGCGACTGTCGACTCTTGGCTGGAAGACTATACCGAAGACCTCAAGAAGATCACCGTGCCGGTGCTGGTGATGCATGGCGAGGCCGATCAGGTCGTCCCCTTCGCAAGCTCCGTGCCGCGCGCGGTCGACCTGCTCAAGAACGGGTCGCTGAAGACCTATCCGGGCTACCCCCATGGCATGCTGACTACACATGCGGATGTCCTCAACCCCGACCTGCTCTCGTTCATCAGGTCTTGACGAGATCGACCGCACTGCGGCCATCACCCAACGTCAGCCGGACAGATGTCACCCGCCCGTGCCGGATGACATCTGTCGCCAACGACATGCCAGCGTGCTTTCCGGCTCAGGCGCAGGCGCACGGCCATTGGGAGGAGCACTAAATCGACACCTGCTACCTGCAAATCCTAAAGTAAAGCGATGATTCCGCCCCAGCGGAGTTCCTCAGCAAGGGTGCAATGCCGTCCGGCATTGCACCACCTCATGCCCGCTTTCAGGAGCCATCACCTCAACGCTCAACGACCAAGTTTGGCGCAAAGCGGAAATCCAAATTGACCCACCATCAAAAAGACTCTTGTCACTTCAGCTTGGGGCTCGTGCATGAGCGTCGCCTAATCACCACTCTTTGCCAACTTGAACCCGTTATGCCGCGTTTAGGGCGAAACTAAAATGCCTCGCCGTTTGGCCGCTTGGGCGAGGTCCTTGTCCTTCGTTAGAAGCGGAATGTTACGACGGATCGCTAGTTCCAGATAGGTCGCGTCGTAGGTCGTAAGTTTTTCACGCCGCGCGATGTCTAAAACATCGCGCCAGGCACGGGCGGCTGTTTCCGGATCCAGGCTGATCGGAAGGCTGGCAATGAGTGAGAGGCGGATTGCGGCCTCTGCCGCAGTGATCCGACCGCGTTTTTCTGCCTGTAATAGAACATTTGCAAGCTCGATATGCCAGAGGTTGGGAACGATGGCGCCGCGATCACCCACTTCATCGAAGAGTCTGTCGGTTTCCTGGGATGCCTCATCCTCGAAAAACCACGTGATTGCGAAAGAGGCGTCGAGGACGGCCGAAGTCATCGGCGACCGAAGTCGCGGAGTTCCTTCCAGGGAATGCCCCCCAGCGTCGTCGTCTTGCGAAGCTCTTTCAGCCGTTCCACAGCTTCAATTGCACGGTTACGATCTGGAGTTTCGGCGCTGACGAGGCGCGCGACGGGTTTTCCATGCTTGGTGATGACGATTTCCTCGCCATTCGCCACCCGGTCGAGCAAGGCCGAAAGATGGGTTTTCGCTTCGAAGGCGCCTATGGTGACCATTGAAATTGCAACCAGAAATTAAACTAGCTGAATATTTAGACCAGAATTGGCTGATTTGCAAGAGGTTCGGCGTTGGGCTCAATCCAGCCGGCAACAAAGCCTTCCTGTTTAGCTATGCGTCAGCAACGTCCCCCCGGCATTATCGGTTACGGCGTGGAATGTGCCGGTGCCCAGCGAGCTGTTCTGGAATTGCAATGTCGCTACCACCCCGCCGCTGCTGGTGGTAATCTGTAGATCGCCGGTGGTGGTATTGTAGTTGAGCTTAAGCCCGGAAGCGGCGATGCCCTTGAGGTCGATGCTATCGCCGGCTTTGAAATCTTCCAGCAGCGGACCGGTATAGGTGGATTTGCCGACATTCAGGCCGAACTTGGCGGCGCTGTCGATGGTGAGTTTGTTCGCCGGCGTGGCGCCGAGAAACTGAATTTTCACTTTGCTGCCAAGCAATTCGGCGATTTCCAGCGCGCCTTTGGTGGTAAGCTGGAAGACGCCTGCGCTGGCGGCGTTGACGGCGGTTGAGACATCCAGGCTGGTGCCGCTGGCAATGGCGATCGAGCCGTTATCGAGAAGATTGGCGATCGTGCCGGCAAGACTCCAACTGGCGCCGGT
>JAMFRY010000088.1 GCA_026225015.1 Alphaproteobacteria bacterium | reverse complement strand
GGTTGCGGGCCTGGAATTTCGTCTGGGTCTCGGCGATTTCATTTTGCAGCGCCTGCTCCTTGGCTTCAAGCTGCGCGTCTGTCAGCTTCGAGCGCTGCGCCGCAATCGCCTGCTGCTCAGCCTGGATCCGCGCCCGGGCCTTTTCCGCATCGGCCTCGAGCCCTGCCTGACGGCCATGAATGATCTTCTGCACGCCCTGCGCAGCGGTGGATTTCTGCATCACATCGGGCACGCTCAACACGCCGATCACGGCAACCGGGGGCGGGCTGCCTGGCGGCAGCGCCGGCAATTGCGGTACCGGCGGCAATTGCTGCTGCGGCGCGGCGCCGGCTTGCCCCGACTGCGCCGATTGCGTAGCGGAATCGGCCGGCACGGCTGCAACCGGCCGGTTCTGATGCGCAGATGGCGCACTCTTGGGGCCCTGGGCGCTCTGGGCGGCGGGCGGGATGAAATAACCAGGCGAGGATTGCGCGATCGCGCTGGGGGAAGCCCCGGCCAGCAGTCCGGCGGTCAGGCAGAAAAATGTCGCTAGACGTGAAAAAAAAGCCACTAGAACCTCGTACCAAATGAAACGCGGAATTGCTGAATCTGATCTTTTTTCTGCCGCACGATGGGTTCGGCAAAGGAAAGATCGATCAGTCCGAAAGGGGTATTCCAGGCAACGCCCAAGCCCGTGCCGATCCTGGGCCCGGCGCTGTCGTAAGCCGGGCCATTATTCAACTCGGAGGCCGGGACACCATAGGTACTCCCGGTATCGACAAAGGCAAAGCCATTGACACCAAGATCCGGCGAAAGCGGCAAGGGGAATTGCAGCTCGGTCGATTCCGTCCACATGATATTGCCGCCCAGGCTGTCGCCGGTGGTTGCGTCATGCGGCCCGACGCCGCCATCGGCAAAGCCGCGCAAGGAATCACCGCCGAGGAAGAAACGGTCGATGATGTGATCCTGGTAGCCGAAAGTCGGGATCACATAGCCGCCGGTGGCGGCGAATTTCAGCACCCAGGATTTGTTGCCGAAAAGATGCTCGAGCGGAACGTAATAGGTCGCATCCGGGCTGAGCCTGACATATTTGGCCGTGCCGCCCAGTCCGGCGAAATCAGCGGTGAGGTCGACCAGCAGGCCTGACGTCGGGTTCTGGTCGTCATTCACATAATCGAAGGAAAGCGTCTGGCTGAGCTGGGAGAGGCTGGAGATCCCTTGCTCGTCCAGCACGTAAAGACTGGAGCCGGTGGCGATATCGTACACGTCGCGCTGGCTGAGCGTATAGGTGAAGGATTGCCGCACATTGGCGTTGAAGCGATAGCCGAGCCGCACATCGGCGCCGATATCGCTTTCCGAATAGGAATAGGCGGTCGCCGCGGAAGTATAGGAATCCGTCACCGTCCGGAATAGGTCGAAGCCGGCGATCAAATTGCGATCCAGGAAATACGGGTTGGTGACGCCCAGATTGATCTGCGTGCCGCGCTGCGCCAGCACGGCGTTGATGCTGGTATTCACCCCGGTGCCCAGGAAGTTGTTCTGCGACAACCCGGCATTCACCAGCGCGCCGAGGCTGGAGGAATAGCCGCCGCCCAGCGAGAACTGGCCGGTCGCCTGTTCGGTGACCTTGGTGTCGAGAATCACCTGCTGCGGCGTCGTGCCGGCCGAGGTCGTGATATCCTCATCCTTAAAGTAGCCGAGATCTTTCAGATTGCTTTTGGATTTATCGATTTTCGTCTGGCTATAGCCATCGCCATCGGCGACGGTCAGCTCGCGGCGGATGACCTTGTCTTCGGTGCGGGTATTGCCGGTGATGTCGATCCGCTGGATATAAACCTGCGGCCCCTGCACCACGTTGAGCGTGATTTTCAGCGTGCGGCTCGCGGGGTCGGTCTCCACATCCGGATTGACCTGCGCGAAGGCATAGCCGAGATCCTGCGCCTTGGTGGAAACCGCGGTGATGCCTTCGGCGAGCGCATTGCCGTCGAACCAGTCGCCCTTGGAGATCGGCACCAGACCGCGGAGCTGGCCGCCGGAGAGATTGCGGATGCCCGACACCACCACCGTGATGCTGGCCACGCGGTAGCGCGGACCTTCGGTGAAGTTATAGGTCAGATAGAAGGATTTGCGATCCGGCGAGAGCTCCGCATTGGCGCTGTTCATCTGGAAATCGGCATAGCCTTGATGCAGGTAGAACTGCCGCAGCAACTCCTCGTCATATTGCACGCGCTCGGGATTAAATTGATCCGAGCTGGAGAGAAAGCGGAACCAGGCGTTCTCCCGGCTGGAGACGACCTCGCGCAGCTTGCCTTGGCTGAAATGCTGGTTGCCGACGAAGGTGATCCGGCTGATCTTGGTCTCCGCGCCGTCAGTGCACTGAAACACCACATTCACCCGGTTATCGGATAATCGGATGATATTGGGCGTCACGGTCGCGTCGAAATGTCCCTTCTTGGCGTAGAGGTCGAGCAGCGCGCGGCGGTCGGCCTCGGCCGCGGCGGTGGTGAAAACCGCGCGGGATTTCAGCGAAATCGCCGCCGCCGCATCCTTGTCCTCGATCGCCTTGTTGCCCTGGAAGAACACTGCCGCGACAGTCGGGTTCTCCACCACGTTCACCTGCAGGGTGTTGCCGCTGCGGGTGATCGACACGTTCTGGAACAGGCCGGTTGCGTACAGAGTCTTCAGGCTTAGATTGATTTTGTTCGGATCGAACGGATCGCCCTGTTGGATGACCATATAGCTTTCGATGGTGCCGGTCTGGATTCGCTGGTTGCCGGCAACCGAAACGGCTTCAACGGTGCCGCCTTGAGGCACGGGAGGCTGAACCTGGCTGGGGGCGGGCGATTGCGCCAACGCCGTGTTGTAACCCAGCAAGGCGGGGCCCAACAGGCTGGGCAACAGGCAAACGGAGGCCAATAGAACCGAGCGCGGCTTAAGCAAAAACGAACCTCCCATCCCAATTCAGGCACGACATGCCGGCCTGCCGCTAGAATACAACCGGCCTGAACAGCACAGCGCCTGTCACAGTACAAGGGTTGGAGCCCTCCGGCCAGAAGGGCAGGCCGGGCTTGCTGTGACAAAGCGCTACGCGGGGCCTTTGACACGCGCCGCTCTCAGGGGCAAGCGCCCTACTTCAACCTAACCGAACAGATGCGCGACCCAATGCAGCGCCCCCATCTGCGTCAGATCATTGAACGTAGTGAAGGCGAACAAACTCAATAGCAGGGCAAAGCCGAAGCGCAGGCCGATCTCCTGGGCGCGGCGCGGGATCGGCCGGCCATAGAGCGCCTCGCCGGCGTAAAACAGCAAATGCCCGCCATCGAGAATCGGAATCGGCACCAGATTCACCAGGCCAAGATTGACCGACAGCATGGCAATGAAGGAAATCAGGCTGGGAACGCCCATCGCCGCGACCTTGCCGGAGAGTTGCGCGATCCGGAGCGGCCCACCAAGATCCTGCATGCCGGAATGGTGAACCGCCAGGTTCCAAAGCCCGGCCAAGGTCGCCGTTATCAAGCTCCAGGTCTCCTGGCCAGCCGCCGCCACGGCGCTGAGCAAGGAGAAATGCTGCACCACTTCCTGGTCGCCCTCCACGCCGAGAAAACCAATCTCGGCGCCCCCC
Organism: Alphaproteobacteria bacterium; assembly: GCA_026225015.1. Lineage (GTDB taxonomy): Bacteria > Pseudomonadota > Alphaproteobacteria > Acetobacterales > Acetobacteraceae > Acidocella. The sequence goes on along the minus strand of JAMFRY010000088.1, from coordinate 8,144 downwards.
TCCGCCTTCTGCCCGGTGCGCAGCTGCTTCTGCTGCACGCTGCCGTGCCGGTTCAGCGTGAACACCAGCTCGGTATCCGGATGCGCCTCGATGATCTGTTGCAGGTCCTGAAAATAATGGATCGGCTGCCCTTCGGCGGTAAGGATCCGATCCCCCGGCAGTAGGCCGCCAAGCGCCGCCGGCGATTTCGGGGTGATCTGGCTCAATACCGGCGCAACCTGGGTCTGGCCGGCAATGGCGAACAACCCGACAAACAGCGCAAAAGCCAGGATCAGATTCGCCACCGGTCCGGCGGCCACGATCAACGCCTTGGAGCGCAGCGTGGCGCCGCCGAAGGAGCCTGGCACCGGCGCCGCATCATCCTCCTGGCCCCAGCCCTGCATTTTCACGTAGCCGCCAAGCGGCAAGGCCGAGATTTTCCACACCGTCCCCGATTTGGCCCTCCAGGACAGCAAGGCCGGGCCGAAACCGATCGAAAACGCTTCCACCACCACGCCGCGCGCCCGCGCCATCAGGTAGTGGCCAAGCTCGTGAAAAAACACCAACGGACCAAGCACGACGATGAAGGCCAGGATCGAGCGAAGCATTTCCGTCATAACCGTTGCACCCATCCAACAGAAATCAAGTAGCGCGAAATCAAGCGGCCTTCGCGGCGCAAAAATCAAGCGGCCTTTGCGGCGGTCAGCCTTGTCGCGGCATCGCGCGCGGCGTTATCCAAGGCCAGAACGGCGGCCAGATCATTCGCCGCCGGCGCGCCGAATTGCGTCAGCACGGTCTCAACAATAGCGGCGATGTCCAGAAACCCGATCGAGCCTGCCAGAAATTCCGCCACTGCCACCTCATTGGCCGCGTTCAGCACGGTTGGCGCGCCGGCGCCGGCGATCAGCGCCTCGCGCGCCAGGCGCAAAGCCGGGAAACGCGCCTCGTCAGGCGGGAAAAAATCCAGCCGCGCGACCTCCGCCAAATTCAGGCGCGGCGCCTGGGTGCCAAGGCGGCTTGGCCAGGCCAGCGCATGGGCGATGGGGATGCGCATATCCGGCGCGCCAAGCTGCGCCAGAACGCTGCCATCGGAATAATAGGCCAGGCCATGGATCACCGATTGCGGATGCACCACAACCTCGATCTGATCCGATGCGAGCGAAAACAATCTCGCAGCTTCAATAACTTCCAGGCCTTTGTTCATCATGGTCGCGCTGTCGATCGAGATTTTCGCGCCCATCGACCAGATCGGATGGCGCAACGCCGCCTCCGGCTTGATGCCGAACATCTCTTCCAGGCTATGCTCGCGGAACGGCCCGCCCGAGGCGGTGAGCACGATTTTCTCGACCGATTTGTGATTGCCGCCGGCCATGGCCTGCATGATAGCGTTATGCTCGGAATCGACCGGTAGCAGGGTCGCGCCATATTGCGCGACCGCCTTGAGGAAAACATCGCCGGCCGAGACCAACGCCTCCTTATTCGCAAAAGCGATGGTGCCGCCATGCTTCACCGCGGCCAATGTCGGCTCCAGGCCGATGACGCCGGTAATGGCAGACATCGTCCAGTCCACCTTCATCGCCGCCGCCTCGAGCACCGCGGCGCGGCCGGCGGCGCATTGGAGGTTGGTCCCCGCCAAGGCTGCGCGTAATTCGTGGTAGAGCGAGGCTTCTGCCACCACGGTGATTTCGGGGCGGAATTTCCTGGCCTGTTCGGCGAGCAGCTTGACATTGCGCCCGCCGACCAGCGCGCGGACGTGATAGTTTTCCGAGTTTTCTGCCAGAATATCCATTGTCTGCGTCCCGACGCTGCCGGTGCAACCCAGAATCGTTACAGTTTTTATCGTGACAGTTTTTACCGCCATTATGGCATCGCCCCCCGCGTTATTGGCACTAGCCCATGAAGCATCGACACCGCCAGAATAACAGCCAGAATAACAGCCACTGGCGCCGCCGCCAGAAACCCGTCCAGCCGGTCCAGCAATCCGCCATGGCCGGGAATCGTGCGGCCGGAATCCTTCACGCCCAATTTGCGCTTGATCGCGCTTTCGAGCAAATCGCCGGCCTGCGCGCAGAGGCTCAACAGCAGCGCCGCCAGCAGCGCCTGCACCGCGATGCCCGGCGCGCCGAAATAATTGCCGAGCGCGGCGCCCGTTAGCCCGCCGATCAGCAGGCCGCCCAGCGAGCCGCTCCAGGTTTTGCCCGGCGAGATCCGCGGGGCGAGCTTGGCGCCGCCAATGAAGCGCCCGGCGATATAGGCGCCGATATCGGTGGCCCAGATGACTGCAACCAGAAACAGCGTGACCTGCAGCCCGTCGCCCATGGAGAGCCGCAGCCAGAGCAGCGAAAACCCGCCAATGCCGATATAGGGCAGACCCAAAGCAGCGAACCAGCCGAAGCGCCAGGCGGTGATCAGGGTGAACAAGGTGAGCGCAGTCGCGCAGGCGGACCATCCAAAAAACACCGCCAGCAGCCAGGCGGTGAAAATACCGGCAAAGATGACGATATTGCCGCGCTTGAGACCCGCAAGCCGGGTCCATTCCCCGGCCATACCCAACATTCCCAAAACCACCAGCGCCTGCCAGGCCAAGCCGCCCAACCAGAGCGCTGCCAAGGCAATCGGCGCCAGGATCAATGCGGATGCAAGCCGCACGCCGAAATCCGACCATTTTCCGCCGAGCTTCGGCGGAACGGGCCGGTTCTCGGCCGGAGCGGCAAACCGGCTCAGGAGCTCATTCGGGGCGCGCGCCAAATCGCCGTACCCTTGCGCCAAATGTTTTCACCGCTCCGGCGAAATCCTGCTCATTGAAATCAGGCCATAGCACATCCAGAAACACCAGTTCCGCATAGGCCGCCTGCCAGAGCAGGAAATTCGATAGCCGCTGCTCGCCGCTGGTGCGAATCACCAGATCCGGGTCCGGAATTCCGGCGGTGGCCAGAAGCGAGGCAAATTTATGCTCCGTCAGCGCCTCAGCCGGCACGCCTTCCTCGATTGCCCGCTTGGCAGCGGCCAGGATATCCGCCCTGCCGCCATAGGAAAGCGCCAGCACCAGAGTCAAGCGCGCATTATTTGCGGTCTTGGCCTCGGCGGCGCCGAGCTCGGCCACGATATTCGGGCCGAAGCGGCTATGCTCGCCGATCACCTTCAACCGCACGCCGGCCTCGTGCATCTCCTTCAGCTCGCTGCGCAGATATTGCAGCAACAGGCCACGCAGATCGGAGACCTCGTCTGCCGGGCGCTGCCAGTTCTCCGAGGAGAATGCGAACAGAGTGAGGTATTTAACCCCCTGCCCGATCGCCGCCTCAATACTCCGGCGCACCGCTTTCGCGCCCTCGCGATGGCCCACCACGCGCGGCAGCCCGCGAGACGCGGCCCATCTGCCATTGCCATCCATGATGATGGCCACATGCTGCGGTATCGCCTGGGCGGGAGATTGGTCCATCAGACCTGACATCAGACTTGGCGAATGTCCTTTTCCTTCTCGCCCAAGCTTTCATCGAGGCGCTTGATCGTGGCATCGGTGAGCTTCTGCACCTCGTCGGCCCAGCCGCGCTCGTCATCCTCGCTGATTTCGTGCTTCTTCTGCCAGGTTTTGATCTGCTCCATGCCGTCCCGTCTGACCCCGCGCACCGCGATGCGGGCGTTTTCGGCGTATTTCGCGGCGGTTTTGGCCAGCTCGTTGCGGCGCTCCTCGGTGAGGATCGGCAGCGGCACCCGCACCATCTGGCCATCCGGCTGCGGGTTCAGCCCCAGCCCGCAATCGCGTATGGCGGCCACCACGGCATTGATCATCGAGCGGTCCCATACCTGCACCGTGATCATCCGGGCTTCCGGCACCGCCACGGTTGCGACCTGATTGATCGGCATGAGTGACCCATAGGCCTCCACCTTCACCGGATCGAGCAGCGCCGGGCTGGCGCGGCCGGTGCGCAGGCCACCGAATTCGCGCTTCAGCACCTCCAGCGCACCATCCATGCGGCGGGTTAAGTCCTGTTTCAACGCATTCAGATCGGCAGTCATGGTCGAACCTCTTATCCCTTTTCCACGATCCGGGTGAACAGCCCCTCGCCACGCATGACCGCGGCGAAGGCGCCCGGCGCCTTGATATTGAACACCAGGATGGGCAGTTTATTTTCGCGAGCAAGACTAATGGCGGCGGCGTCCATCACGCTCAAATCCTTCGAGAGCACTTCCAGATAGGTGAGTTCTTCAAAGCGGGTGGCCTCGGGGTCCTTGCGCGGGTCGGCCGAATAGACGCCATCCACCTGCGTGCCTTTCAGCAGCGCATCACATTTCATCTCGGCGGCGCGCAAGGCGGCCGCTGTATCGGTGGTGAAAAACGGATTGCCGGTGCCGGCGGCGAAGATCACCACGATGCCTTTTTCCATGTGGTGCTCGGCGCGCCGGCGGATATAGGGCTCGCAGACGGAATCCATCGGAATGGCAGATTGCACACGCGTCGGTACGCCGAGTTTTTCCAGCGCCGATTGCATGGCGAGCGCATTCATCACCGTGGCCAGCATGCCCATGTAGTCGGCCTGGGCGCGGTCCATACCCGCGGCCGCCCCAGCGATGCCACGAAAAATATTGCCGCCGCCAATCACCAGCGACACCTCAACCCCCATCGCAACCACGTCCTGCACGTCCTTGGCGATGGCCAGAACGGTCTCGTTATCCAGCCCGAATTCGCGCTTTCCCATCAGGGCCTCGCCGGAAACTTTCAACAGGACGCGCTTATATTGCGGGGTAGAACTCATGAAGTCTCCTTGAGGATGGCCGGCAGAGGAAGGGCGGCTCAAGCTAAACGCCCAAGCCGCCCTGAACAAGTGAGGAGTAACCCCGGGAGGGCGATTCACGTTTTATGTTGGCGCGTTTCCGCGCCAACATAAAACGATCGCGCTCCACGAAGCGTTTAAACCCCGGCGGCGGCTGCCACCTCGGCGGCGAAATCCGTGGTTTCCTTCTCGATGCCCTCGCCCAAATGGAAGCGCACGAAACGGGTGATGTTGGCGCCGGCCTTTTCCACCACCTGTTTGACCTTGCTCTCGCCGTCATGCACCCAGATCTGCTCCAGCAGCACCACATCCTCGTAGAATTTTTTGATGCGGCCTTCGACCATCTTCTCGATGATGGCTTCCGGCTTGCCGGAGGCGCGGGCCTGCTCGGCCAGCACGTTCTTCTCGCGCTCCAAGGCCGCGGGATCGACCTCGGCGATGGTCAACACATCCGGGCGGGCTGCCGCCACATGCATGCCGATCTGCCTGCCCAGCACCTCGATCGCCGCATCGGTATTGCCGGACAGGCCGACGATCACGCCGATCTTGCCCAGGCCCGGCTTCAGCGCGCCATGGATATAGCTGGCGGCCACGCCACCGGGCACATCGATCACGGCCACGCGGCGCACGGTCATGTTCTCGCCGATGGTCGCCACCAGATGCACCAGCTCGTCGGCCAGGTTGCGGCCGGAACCGGGATAGGCGGCGGCCTTCAGCGCTTCCACATCCTCGCCGGTCTCCAGCGCGAGTTTGGCGGCGGTTTCCACGAAAGTCTGGAACGCCTCGTTGCGCGCCACGAAATCGGTCTCGGCATTGATCTCGACCATCGCCGCCCGGCCCGGCGCCAGCGCGACGCCGACCAAGCCTTCGGAAGCGACGCGCCCGGATTTCTTGGCGGCGGCGGAGAGGCCCTTTTTACGCAGCCAGTCGATGGCGGCCTGGATATCACCGCCACTCTCGGTCAACGCCTTCTTGCAGTCCATCATGCCGGCGCCGGTCGTCTCGCGCAGGTCTTTTACCAAAGCCGCAGTTATTTCAGCCATTTCATGCTCCTTTAAGAGTAGCGCTTCTTTTTTGAAAAAAAGGCTGGCCGCCCGCGAAGCAAAAAACTTTTGTTAACTTGCCCAGCTAATAAAAGTCTTTTTGCTTCTTTGCAGGCGGCTAGCCTTCTTCAGAAAAAGAAGGCCTGTTTAAGCGTTTGATTCCACCAATGGTTCCGGCAGCGCTTCCAGAATCGGCTCTGCCGCGGCGCCCAGATCGGCGCCGGAGGAGCCGAGTTCGGCGCTGATGCCATCCAGCACGGCGCCGGCAATCAGGTCGCAATACAGGGTGATGGCGCGGATCGCGTCGTCATTGCCTGGCACCGGATAGGTGACGCCCGAGGGGTCGGAGTTGGAATCCAGTACCGCGATGACCGGAATGCCGAGCTTGTTGGCTTCCTCGACCGCCAGCTTTTCCTTGTTGGTGTCGATGATGAACAGGATATCCGGCAGGCCGCCCATATCCTTGATGCCGCCCAGCGCGCGTTCCAGTTTTTCCTTGTCGCGGGTGAGGTTCAGGACTTCTTTTTTGGTCAGGCCCTGGGTGTCGCCGGCGAGCAACTCGTCCATCTGGCGCAGCCGCTTGATGCTGCCGGTGATGGTCTTCCAGTTGGTGAGCATACCGCCCAGCCAGCGATGGTTGACGTAATACTGGCCGCAGCGCTGGGCTGATTCGGCCACATAGTCGGCGGCGGCGCGCTTGGTGCCGACGAACAGCACCCGGCCGCCGGCGGCCGTGATGTCCCGCACGGCCTTTAACGCGCGTTCCAGCGCAGGCACGGTTTGCTGCAGGTCGATGATGTGAACCTGGTTGCGCACGCCGAACAGGAACGGCGCCATGCGCGGATTCCAGCGGCGGGTATGGTGGCCAAAGTGAACGCCGGCCTCGAGCAGGCCGCGCAGTGAAACATCAGGTAATGCCATAAGACAAAAACTTTCCAAGTATCCGGTTGAACCTCCGCAGGGTCATGCCTCTCGGCACCGGACCTTAAAGCTCTCGCTCAAGGAAAGGCACCCTGCGTGTGAATTTGGGCGTGCTGGCGCACAGGCGAACCTGAGTGTCAGCGCGCGCCATATGGCAAAGGCTGGAGCAAATAGCAAGTTACGGAACAGCGCGGCGGCCCATCCGGCTTCCCCGGAATATTATGCTGGCGTGACAGTCCGCAAAGTTGTTACACTCCTCTTCACTTAAACGAAACAGGGCTGCTCTGACAGGAAGACACGATGCGTTCTCTTATCCTGGCCATCATTGGGCTGGCCGTCGGATTTGGGGGCCTCTATTTCCTTGTGCATCGACCCCCGGCTGGCACGCCGGCTGCCCCTGTCAGTGCCGCCTCCGTTTACGCCGCTGCCAAAGCCCGTGTCACGCCGTTCGTCCCACCACCGCTGCCCGCGGGCGCCGAGGTCAGGTTTGCTCAAAAGCCGCTGCACCTTCACTTGAAATTGCAAAATGGCCCGCAAAATAATGGCGAGTCCGCCCTGGCCCCCACGCAACAAGTGCCTCAGATCACGGTTAATTCGCCAGCCGAGGCCGAGTGGCAAGCCCAGGTGAATGCGGGGCAGGCAGCCTATGAAAAGCAACTTCAAGCCCAGATAGACGATATCCAAAAACACCAGCAAGCAGCGGCGGCCGCGCAGGAGCAAACGCCGTCTAGCTGGATCACATCGGTGCTTATTCCCTTGATCGCAGCGGTATCAGGTTTCCTGACCGCGCTCGCTTCCGTGATCAGTGCCCTCCGCGAAAAACCGGAGGCCACCGGCAAAACTGCGCGGTCTTGAAAAAGCAAATATCATAGCCGCCAAAACGCCGCCCGCTATCTGCCGGATCGAACGAGGTATTTGCCAGCTAGATCAGGCCTGAAAAGCAAGCTTGGCGAGAACCGCCAACCGTTAGCCGGCGATATTGATATCCTTGCTTTCCAGCGCCGGCCTGGGATAGCCGCCGGCCGCCACGTTGATCATTGCCTGCCCCACGCGCTGTGTCGTGGTCGCGATATTGGGGAAGCGATTCACCATGATGGCGGAAAAAGGCTGGAAAACGGTATACAGGCTGGTGATCCAACGCGTTTTTGACACGACCCCATGCAGGGGCTGGATGAAGCCGGGGCGGAAAAAATAGGCAGCCTTGAAGGGCAACGCCGCAAGGTCATCCTCCGTTCGCGCTTTAACCCGCGACCACATCTGCCGCCCATCGCTTCTGGTCCCGCTCCCCGTCACGTAAATAAAGGTCATCGCCAGATTCAACGGCGCCAGCACACGCGCAACCTCGAGGGTGAGGTCATGGGTGACGCGCGTATACGCCGCTTCCGTCATGCCGAGCGAGGAGACGCCCAGGCAGAAGAAGCAGGCGTCG
>JAMFRY010000087.1 GCA_026225015.1 Alphaproteobacteria bacterium | reverse complement strand
GGCGCATTCATCATGGCGAGCGCGGCGAGATCAGAAGCCCGCTTCAGCAGGGCCAGGAAGAGCAGCTTGGCTCCCTTGGTCTCGCCGTCAATGCCGTCGTCCACTGGAGCGCCATTTACATGCAGGAAGCCATCCACCAGGTAAGGCTGGACGGCGTGGACGTCCGCGACGACGATCTCTCCCACCTCTCCCCGCTGATCTGGCGCCATCTCAACTTCCTCGGGCGGTACGACTTCTCCCTGCCAGATACCGTCATGAACGGCGGACTCAGGCCTCTAAAGAACCCTACTTCCGCACGGGACTTTTGAATAGCCTTATGCTACTTTTCTGTTCCGCTCAGCCGCACAGGCCATGGCGGGGTTGTAGCGTCAAACAAATATTATCGGCGTTTGCCTCTACGCCCCGCAGCTCTGCCGCAAGCACGGTGAGCGACCCGTTCTGTCGCTTCCGATTGATGATCGCCTCAAGCTGCGGCGCAATACGGTAGCGATGGACGTCCCAGAAGATGCGCAAATGACGAAGAAAGCGGCTCTGCTCACCCAGCTCCATGCTCTGCCATATCCTTTGCCCGTTGGCACGCAAGTCATCGAATATCGATTGCCAGGGCCATGCCGAGCCCGCCATGACTTGCCGCCGCACCTCCTGGAGCAGACCAAGCGCGGTTGCAGGCAACTGCAGTTCGCCGAACCGATCGAACGGCGCGTGGCGGGATTTTCGCATGCCCGCGGGAGAGCTGGCCACGCCTCGAAAACGCGGTGATTTTCCCAGTATGACCACGCCGATCCAGCGATGCTACAACTTCAGCCATCGTCGGACCCGTGCCGATAATGGTTACCGCGGATTCGGGCGGAATTCCCGATAGCGCATCCGGCGCCCATGGATCGGCAATCAACCGTGCATCTTGGTGAAGCGCCCCGGCAATTCGCGCGGGTATCATTGGCGGGGGATGGCTCGCCGCGATCACGATGATATCCGCGGCAATGCTGCCGCTCTTCTCCAACGAAATGCGAAAGCCGGCCGCGTTGCTGCTGACGCTGATCGCCCGATCACGCACATGCAAAATTGGCGCGTGCCGACGCGTCGCCTAACGGATGGCGATGAGTTCTGCAACATACCGTCCGAAGGCGGCGCGGCGGGGAAACACCGCGCCGTCCTGCCAGACTGCCTCTGGATCATCGTCCAGCTCTGTACCGCGGCGCAGCCAAGCGTTGAAATCCTCCGGCCGCTCCGCAAAAAGCACCATCCGAGATGCCGGCACATTGATCCGATGCGCCGGGTCTTCGCTGGAATAGGCAATGCCGCCGCCCAGCCGCGCGCGTGGCTCGATCACGGAAATTGCGAGCGGCACGGTACTGTATTCGGCGAGCTGCGCGGCAAAGAACGCCCCGCAGAACCCGCCCCCGATCACCGCCACGCGCAGCGGTTCGCGCTTGGACATGGCGGTCAAGATTGCGCCGCCTTGGGGCGCAGACCGTTCGCGATCGTCTCGCCAAAAGGTCCGGTATTATTGGCGCGCACATCCAGGCGCGGATTTCCATGCGCCAGCGGCAATAGCGGCATCACCAACTCGGCGAACCGATAGGCTTCCTCAAGATGCGGATAACCGGAGAGAATGAAGCTATCGATGCCGAGCGCCTGATACTCCCTGATCCGCGCCGCGACCTGCTCCGGGCTACCCACCAGCGCGGTGCCGGCACCGCCGCGCACCAGCCCGACACCCGCCCAGAGATTGGGAGAAACCTCCAGCCGGTCGCGCTTTCCCTGATGCAGGGCGCTCATGCGCTGCTGCCCGGCCGAATCCATGCGCGCGAAGATTTTTTGCGCGGCCGCGATGGTCTCGTCGTCCACATGGCGAATCAGCCGATCCGCCGCATCCCAGGCTTCGGCCGCGCTCTCCCGCACAATCACGTGCAGCCTGATGCCGAACGTGACATGTCGGCCGGCCGCCGCGGCGGCGCGGCGAACCAAAGCAATTTTCTCGGCAACCTGCGCCGGCGGTTCACCCCAGGTAAGATATTTGTCGATCTGTTCGGCGGCAACTTCCACCGCCGCTTCCGAGGAGCCGCCGAAATAAAGCGGAGGTCCGCCTGGCTGCACCGGCGGAAACAGGATTTGCGCGCCCTCCACCCGCAAATGCTTGCCGGCATAATCGACCGTTTCGTTGCGCATCAGCCGGCCGTAGATGTCCAGAAATTCGCGGGTAACCTCATAGCGCTCGGCATGATCCAGAAATATCCCGTCGCCCTTGTTCTCGACCGGATCGCCGCCGGTGACGATATTGATCAAGGTCCGGCCGCCGGATAGGCGGTCCAAGGTCGCGGCCATGCGGGCAGCCAATGCCGGGGGCTGCAGGCCGGGCCGGAACGCCACCAGAAACCTCAGCTGCTTCGTCAGGGGAACCAACGCAGAGGCGACCAGCCAGGAATCCTCGCAGCTTTTACCGGTCGGGATCAGCACGCCGTAATAGCCAAGCGAGTCCGCCGCCTGCGCCACCTGGGTGAGATAGGCAAGATCGACGGGCCGGCCGCCGCGCGATGTGCCAAGATAATGGCCGTCGCCATGGGTTGGCAGGAACCACAGGATATTCAGCTTGGGGTCGGCGTTCGGGGGCGATGTCGGCAATGTTCTTCTCCATGCGCGGGGCAAGTTAGTGTAAGGTGCCGGATCCAGACCGCTTCCCTGCACTCGGTGCTGCAATCTCGATTGAGCTTCCTTGGTGACAGCAATCTTCGTGCCAAAGGAAAACTATTCCCTATCAATACGATAGCCTGTGCTGTAGTAAAAGTTTCTGCTTCAAATCCAACAATCCAGAAGATTTTTGCCTTTTTATCGCGCTCAGCGGACTTGTGGACGGGCAATAAAAACAGTACGCCGATAGAGAAATATCCATTTGAACCCAGTGAGGCCCAGATTGCTCACGCCGCGAACCAGATTATCAACCGATAGGGCGCCGATGGCCCTGGGCGCGGCGCGGGCGCTTGGCAAAGCCTCGGCGCTTGCCGCCCCGGTCCTATTCTCGGGCGCCACCTCGGCCGAGCTGCAGGCCATGTTGGACCGTCTGGCGGAAACGGATGCAACCGTGCTGATCAGTGGTGAAACGGGCACCGGCAAGGAGGTGGCGGCGCGCTATCTGCATGCCAAGAGCCGGCGCCGGAGCGGCCCGTTTCTGGCGGTAAATTGCGGCGCGTTGAGCGAGACGCTGGCCGAGGGCGAATTGTTCGGTCATGAAAAAGGCGCCTTCACCGGCGCGCTGCAAACGCAAATCGGCTGGTTCGAGGCGGCACGCGGCGGCACGCTGCTGTTGGATGAAATCGGCGATCTGCCGCTTGCTTTGCAGGTGAAGCTGCTCCGGGTGCTGCAGGAGCATGAGGTAACGCGGGTCGGCTCGCGGACACCGATCACCCTGAACGTACGCGTCATCGCCGCCACCAATATCGATTTGCAGCAGGCAATCGCCGAGCGGAAATTCCGCGAGGATCTGTATTTCCGCCTGCACGTTGCGCATGTCACATTGCCGCCGTTGCGCGGCAGCGAGGCACTTATTGCGGCCCTGGCGGAGCATTTCCTCAACCATTATCGTCGCGGCATGGAACGGCCCGGATTATCGATCGGCGCCGAGGCGATGCAAGCCCTTCTGCGCCATCCATGGCCCGGCAATATCCGGGAGTTGGAAAACACCATCCTCAATGCCGTTCTGTTCACCCAGGGCGATGTGATCGAGCGTAAAGATCTTCGGCTTGCGCCCTGGGTACGCAACCCGGCGCCGCCGCAAGAGGCTGCCCAGGCGGCCGGGCTGGAAGCGGCGCTGGCGCCGGTCTTTGCGCAGGCATTGGCGGCGAAAGAGCCTTATCTGTTCGATCGGGTGACCGCCGGGCTGGTGCAGGCGGCATTTTCGGCGGTTGAGGGCAACCAGGTAAAGGCCGCCGCCGCACTCGGCATCAGCCGTAACAGCCTGCGCACGCAGCTCGCCAATCTCGGCAGCATCCAAACGCGCCGGCAGGCCAGGGCGGGAAAAAGGGCCATTCCGGCTTTGCCGGCGGG
>JAMFRY010000086.1 GCA_026225015.1 Alphaproteobacteria bacterium | reverse complement strand
CCGGCAATCGTTTTGCAGCGCTCAAGGCTGCCGGCCACCAGAAACCCGCTCAAGGCGAAGAAAGCCGGCACGATCCACATTCCAATGGAACCGGAGATTGGATTGGCCCAAACCTGATCTCCAACTTTCGGCCCATAGGTAAGGTCACCCGTATGGAACACTAAAACCGCCACGGCCAGGACCAGCCGCATATAGTCAAACCCGGCCGGGCGGCCGGCCGTCAGGTCGAATTTTTCGGCGAGCGTCATCAAGGGCCCATTTCGTTCCGTTCTTTGATGTATAACCGAACGTTAATGATAACGCAAGATTACTAGCGCTAGTTAGCGGAACGAAGGAAATAAATCCTGGATCCGCCCTTCGCCAGGATGACGGCAAGCTGGCGGTACAACCATTGATCGGCAGTCCGCGCAGTTTGCGCACGCAACCCGGGCTGCTCCTCCACGACCCCGATTGATAATAATACTTACGCGGTGTTGTTTAGGGCTTTCCCCGCTTCAAAAACTCGGCGGGCTATTGGCGCTGATTAGCGTGCAGAGCGTATCGTTTTGGTTTCTGAAACGGTGCGGAATGTCGCTGCGGAAGTAATAGGCGTCACCCGGAACGAGTTCCTTTTCCTGGGCGCCGACGGTGACGGTAATGCGGCCGGTGATGACGATACCGCATTCTTCGCCATGATGGCGTAGCATGGCTTCGCCAGTATCGGCGCCGGGCTGGTAGGTTTCCAGCAGCATTTGCAGCGCGCGGTCTTTGAGGCTGCGGCCGACCATGCGCAGCGAGAGTTTTTCTCCGAAGGAAATCTCGGTCAGCTCGGCGGCCGAGAAAAAAACGTTTTCCGATGGCGAGAAGTTGAGCGTGAAGAAATCCGCGAGCGAAAGCGGAATGCCGTCCAGGATTTTTTTCAAGGAGGAAATGGAAGGGCTGACGCGGTTCTGTTCGATGAGCGAGATCGCGCCGTTGGTAACGCCGGCGCGGCGCGCCAGTTCGCGCTGGGTGAGGCCGTAGATCTGCCGCACCATGCGCAGCCGGTTGCCGATATCCTCGCCGAGGGGATCTTCGTTCTGTTCCAGTGCGGCCATCAGGCAGCGAGGACTTGCTCGGCCGGGAACAGGGTTTCGCCCAAGGCTTCGGCCACGGCCGGATAGGTGATCCTGCCCTCGGCCACATTAAGGCCGGCCCGCAGGTGCTGGTCTTCGGTCAGTGCGGCGCGCCAGCCGAAATCGGCCAATTTCAGGGTGTAGGGGATGGTGGCCTGGGTGAGCGCGAAGGTGGAGGTGCGCGGCACCGCGCCGGGCATATTGGCGACGCAGTAATGCACCACGTCGTCGATAATATAGGTGGGGTCGGAATGGGTGGTGGCGCGGCTGCTCTCGAAACAACCGCCCTGATCGATGGCCACGTCCACCAACACGCTGCCTTTGCGCATATGCGGCAGCATGGCGCGGGTGACGAGTTTGGGCGCCGCGGCGCCGGGCACCAGCACCGCGCCGATGACGAGATCGGCATGGAACACCGCCTCCTCGACGGCATCATGGGTGGAATAGGCGGTTTTCAGATGCGGGCCGTATAATTCGTCCAACTGGGCGAGGCGCGGCAGGGAACGGTCGAAAATCGTGACATCGGCGCCCATGCCAAGGGCGATGCGCGCCGCGTTGGCACCGACCACGCCGCCGCCCAGCACCACCACCCGGCCCGGTGGCACGCCTGGCACGCCGGCCAGCAGCACGCCGATGCCGCCATGCGCCTTTTGTAAGGATACGGCGCCGACCTGAATCGCCATACGGCCGGCAACCTCGCTCATCGGCGCCAGCAAGGGCAGGCGCCCGGCATTGTCGGTAACGGTTTCATAGGCAATGGCGATGGCGCCGGATTCCTGGATCAGCCTTGCCTGCTCCGGGTCTGGCGCCAGATGCAGATAGGTGAACAGAATCTGCCCGGGCCGGAGCATTTTGCATTCTTCGGGCTGCGGTTCCTTGACCTTCACGATCATGTCGGCGGTGGAGAATACCTCGGCGGCGCTGGCGGTGATTTCGGCGCCGGCCTTTATATATGCGTCGTCATTCACGCCGATGCCCTCGCCGGCGCCGGATTCCACCAATACGCGGTGGCCATGGGCTTTCAGCTCGCGCACCGAAGCTGGGGTCAGGCCAACACGGTATTCGTGGTTCTTGATTTCCTTCGGCAATCCGACGAGCATGATATTGGCCTTTTTCAAGATCGGCGTGCCTGTTGGTTGGCGCCGATACGTTTAGAATTCTCAACAGAGCGGGTGGATTTTCGCTGTTATGCCAGCCGTCCGGCCGGGTGCCAAGCGAAAATTCCGGCTGGCTTCTGGCTGTGCGGTCGCCGAACCCGCCGGGGATTGGTTTAGTTTTGAAACGAATGGTGGAGGATAGGGCGTTGAATTTCTAACAAACAGCCCTTTATTATAAATCTTTGGCAGGCCTCGTTGATTATTCTTGACGGGTTTTCCGGGATTGGCGAGACTGCGGCCAAATGCAACGGGGAATTTTGTGCCATTAGACCGAAATGCTAATTCGCCATTGTCCTTAACGCTCTCATCCGGCAGGCGCACCGGCACCACAACCTGGCGGCCCGCATAACATGCCCGAAGCCGCCGCTGGCACATCGCCCTCTTCTTCCACCAGCGATCGCGGCGCTATCAGCCTTGCTGGTATCACCCGGATTTTCGCCGGCACCGTGCCGGCGGTGGACGGCATTGATCTGAATATCGAGGCGGGGGAGTTTTTTACCCTGCTGGGACCCTCGGGATGCGGCAAGACCACCTTGCTGCGCATGATCGCCGGGTTCGAGGCGCCGGATAAAGGGCGGATCCTCATCAGCGGGCGCGAGATGCAGGATGTTCCGGCGCATAAGCGTGCGGTGAACACGGTGTTTCAATCCTACGCACTGTTTCCGCATCTGAACGTAGCGGATAACATCGGCTTCGGGCTGCGCATGCGCGGCGTGAAGGGCGCGGAGCGTACGCGGCGGGTGAACGATATCATGGAATTGATGCAGATCGCCCCGTTCGCCAAGCGCAACGCAGCACAGCTCTCCGGCGGCCAGCGGCAGAGGGTGGCGCTAGCGCGCGCTTTGGTGAACGAGCCGGACGTGGTGCTGCTGGATGAGCCGCTCTCGGCGCTCGATGCCAAATTGCGTAACGAATTGCAGGTTGAATTGATGCGCATGCAAAAGCGCCTGAAAATGACCTTCGTTTTCGTCACACATGACCAGCATGAGGCGCTGGTGATGTCGGACCGGATCGGCGTGATGTCGAAGGGAAAGTTACAACAGGTTGGGCCGGTGCTGGACGTTTACGAAAAGCCGCGCAATGTGTTTGTGGCGGAATTCCTGGGCCTATCCAATATCTGGCCGATCCAGAATCTGGGTTCCGGCGTGGTGGAGACGCCGCTTGGCAAGTTGCAGTTATCCGCTTCCGTAGGGGCTGAACGGCTGGCGATGATCCGGCCGGAGAAAATCTGGATTTATAATGACTCGCAAAGGCCGGAGGATCGGCCGAATGTTTTTCGCGGCGTGGTGACCGAGGCGATTTATATGGGCGCCTCGACGCAATATCGCATCGAGGTGACAGGCGGCCATACCGTGCTGGCGCTGGATACCAACAACATCTCCGCGGAGCGCAGTTGGCAGACGGGGGAAGCGGTGGCTGTCGAGT
>JAMFRY010000085.1 GCA_026225015.1 Alphaproteobacteria bacterium | reverse complement strand
CAACCAGTGCGACGTCCGAGCCGACAAAAACCCGCGCGCCGATTTTGGTTTGATGTTTCGTTTTTCCATCGTAATTGCAGGTAATGGTTCCGGCGCCGATATTCGTATTGGTGCCAATCTCAGCATCGCCGATATAGGAGAGGTGATTGACTTTGGCGCCGGCGCCGATCTTCGCTTCCTTGATTTCACAAAAATTGCCGATATGCGCCATCGGCCCGATATCCGCGCCGGGCCGCAGCCGGCCATAAGGGCCGATAATGGCGCCTTCGCGCACCACGCAGCCTTCAAGATGCGAGAAAGCCTTGATTTCCACGCCTCTGGCAACCGAAACGCCCGGACCAAATACGACATAAGGGCCGATAGAGACATCGGGCGCCAAAATGGTATCGGTGGAGAAAAAAACCGTTTCAGGCGCCAGCATCGCCACCCCTTCCGCCAGTGCGGTTTCGCGCAGGCGGTTCTGCACCACGGCTTCGGCCGCCGCCAGTTCGGCGCGGGAATTGATGCCCATGCATTCCTCGAACGGCGCTTCGATGGCGGCGACGCGTTTGCCTTCGGCGCGGGCGATTTCGACGATGTCGGTAAGGTAGTATTCGCCCTTTTTGTTGAACGGTTGCACCGCCTTCAGCCAGCACAGCATGTCCAGCGCGCCCGCCATCAGGCCGCCGGTATTGCAGAACGCGATTGCCCGTTCGGCTTCGCTGGCGTCTTCATACTCCACGATGCGCGTGACGTAATCGCCATCGGTGACCAGCCTGCCATATCGGCGCGGGTCCGGCGGGGTATTGCCCAGCAGCACCAGGCCGGCATCGCCCAGCTCCAGCCGCGCCGCCAGTTCCTGCAAGGTTGCTGCGGAAAGCAGCGGGTTATCGGCGTACAGAATTGCGACCAGGCCGTTGCCGAATTTTTGCTCCGCCTGCAAGGCGGCATGGGCGGTGCCCAGGCGGTCGCGCTGGACGACGACGTCATGGCCGGCGGTCAGCGGCGCCAATACCTCCATGTCAGGACCAACCACGATGACGATACGGTCGAACGCCGCTTCCGCAGCACCCAGCAGGTGCTTCAGCATTGGGACATTCGCCAGCTTGAGCGCGGCCTTGGGCAAAGCGGACTTCATGCGTGTTCCCGAGCCTGCCGCCAGAATAATCGCTACTTTCTCCATCCACCCGCGGGAGCCCCGCCGCACCGCACGTGTCAAAGGTGCAAAATTCAATTCGGGTGTCGGAGTGTTTCATGAGCGGCAAAACATCGGTGATTTTCGACCTGGACGGCACATTGATCGATTCAGCACCCGATCTTCGCGCCGCGCTGAACCGGGTGCTGGCGGCGCGCGGCCTGCCGGCGCTCAACGGTGAGGCGTTGCGTTCCATGATCGGAGACGGCGCCAAGGCCCTGGTGGACCGGGGTTTCGCGGCGCATGGCAGGCAGGCAGGGCCGGCCGATCTGGCGGATTTTCTGGCCGATTATGAGGAAAATGCGACCGTCGAGACGGTGGTCTATCCCGGGATGATGGAGACGCTCTCCCAGCTTGCGGGCAGCGGGCATAAGCTCGCCGTCTGCACCAACAAGCCGGCGGCGGCGGCGGGGATCATTCTCGAAAAACTCGCGCTCAAGCCATTTTTCCCGGTGCTTGTCGGCGGCGACTCAACCCCGTTTCGCAAACCCGACCCGCGCCACCTTGCCGGTGTTGTTGAGGCGCTTGGCGGCGGCGCGGCCGTGATGGTCGGCGATCATGAAAACGATATGGAAGCCGCCCGGGGGCTTGGTCTGCCGTCGATTTTCGCCGCCTGGGGCTATGGCCAGGCGCAAGGCACGTATACGGCGCATTCGGCGGCGGAACTGCCCGGGGTCATCGCCGGGTTGTAAAAGCCTATTCCTCGAACCAATCCGGGAAGCGGAATACGAAGCCTTTGCGGCCGGCGCGTTCCGCCTCGCTCAAGGTCCGCCAGTGTTGCAGCTGCACCAGGATTTCGCGGGTGACGTGCGGGACATCCAGTTGCAGCAACGGTTCCAGCGCATACCAATCCAGCGCCTCCAGCTCGCCGGTCCCGCCGAGCGTGCCGCTCGCCAGGCTGGCATGGCCCACGAAAAACCGCGCATTGAAGCGAATCGGGGCACCTTCCGGCGTTTCCGCCCGGCATAGATAGTCCAGCCCGGAGAGCTCTGGCGGGTTGCCCAGGCTCAGGCCGGATTCTTCCTCCAGCTCCCGCGCGGCGGCATGCGCCAAAGCCGCCGCCAGCTCCGGCGAGGCGCCAAGAAGCAGCCGGGCCATGGCGGCTTTGGGCAAAGTTGCGGCGGTTTTTGCGGTATAATCCGCTTCATCCACGCGGCCGCCGGGAAATACCATTTTGTTGGGCAGGAATTTATGACCGGCATTACGCAGGCCCATCAGCACGCGCAAACCCGCTTCCTCTTTGTACAAAATCAGGGTCGCGGCATCGCGTATCATCTTGGCTCCTCCAGTTTATCCACCTTGATAAAAGGGTTGACGAGGCAAGGTCTATGGCCCATCTGGTAATCAGGACTTGTGCAGTCCCCAATTGGAGCCGAAATGCTGAGACTTTCCCGTTTAACCGATTATGCCGTCGTCGCGCTGGTGCGGCTTGGCCGCTCCGATTGTGTGGAAACCACGCCCGGCATCGCCGCTTCCATCGGCGTTCCGGAGCCGACGGTGGCGAAGGTGCTGAAGGCGCTGACCAATAGCGGGCTTGTGGTCTCGCATCGCGGCGCGCATGGCGGCTATCGGCTGGCACGTCCTTTAAGAGAAATTCCGGTGGCGGACGTGATCGTCGCGATTGACGGGCCGATCGCGCTGACTTCCTGCGTTGACGGGGCCATGGGCTGCGAAAGCCAGTCGCTTTGTCCGGTCGCCGGGCGCTGGGATCCGGTCAACGATGCCATCCGCGAAGCGCTGAGCGCCATTACCCTCGCGGATATGGAAGAAGCGGCAATCCCGCGCGCCTTCCGCGCCTCGGCGGCCATTCCGGCTTCCGCTGTTTCCCATGTTGAATGAGGCCTTCTGATGTCTGCCACCACTGATACGCGCGACACCGTCAACGCTCTGGCCGGTCAGAAATACAAATACGGGTTCGAGACCGATATCGCGATGGAGGAATTCCCGAAAGGCCTGAATGAGGACATCGTGCGGCTGATTTCGGCCAGGAAGAATGAGCCGGAATGGATGCTGGCCTGGCGGCTGAAGGCCTATGCCATGTGGCGCAAGATGGCAGAGCCGAACTGGGCGCGGATCAAGCATCCGCCGATCGACTACGAAAATCTCTATTATTACGCCGCACCTTCCGGCCCGGCGCCGAAATCGCTGGAAGACGTCGATCCCAACCTGCTGAGCATGTATGAAAAGCTCGGCATTCCGTTGAATGAGCGGGCGGCATTGGCCGGGGTCGCCGTGAATACGGTTGCGGTGGATGCGGTATTCGATTCCGTCTCGGTCGCGACCACTT
>JAMFRY010000084.1 GCA_026225015.1 Alphaproteobacteria bacterium | reverse complement strand
GATGCCGAGCACCGCCAGCACCCATAGCACAGCGCAGAGCCAGCCGCCCCCTTGCGCGCGGAAAACATTGACGCTTAGCGGAGTATAGGTGCCGGCGATCATGACAAAGATCATCGCGCGGTCGATCCGGCGCAGACGCTCTTTGGCAAAGCCCGGCCGGGCAAGCTGATAGGCGGCCGAGGCGATCACCATGCCAGCCAGGCCAAAACCGTAAACCGCAACGCTGATGATGATGGCGGTGTTGCCCTGCAGGGTGGTGCGATACAGCAATAGTAACGCCGCAATCAGGCCGAGCGGCACGCCGATGCAATGGACAACCCGATCCGCCGCGCGTTCCACCGCGCTATAGTCGGGAAAAGTGAATAGCGGGTGGTTCCAGTCCATGCGCCCCCTGCCCGGCCACGGCGGTTGCCCGCTACCGGCTTGCCTAGCTGTGCCATGATCTGCGAAATGCGGCAATGCTGGAAAGCCGGGCGAGTTCCGTGAGTGCAGAGTTGATCGCCGTGCTCGTGGCGGTAACCGCCGGCGTGCCGCGCGTGCTGACCATCGGCGACGGCAATTCCCTCCCCTCCGGCCCGCTTTCGCCGGAGCATCGCAGCCTGCAGGCGGGGGTGCGCGCCTGGGTTGAACGGCAGACGCATCATCCGCTGGGCTATGTGGAACAGCTCTACACCTTTGCCGATAATGACAGGAACGCGGCGCATGGCGGCTATGGCAGGGCGATATCCATCTCCTATCTCGGACTGACTCGCGAGCAGCCGAACCGGCAGGATGGCGCCGCCGCCTGGTGCGACTGGTACAAATATTTCCCCTGGGAGGATCGCCGCGAATCGCAAGACGAGCCTCAGCCTCTTGCAAAGGCGCTCAAAGCCTGGGCGCAGGCGGCCGGCAGCTTTGCCGAGCGCAAGGCGCGAAAACAGCGCAGCGCGATCTCCTTTGGGCTGGAAGGGCGGCGCTGGAATGAGGAGATGGTGTTGCAACGCTATGAATTGCTCTACGAGGCGGGTCTGGTGGCCGAAGCATCGCGCGACGGCATCGGCGCCGAGGGTGATTTGAGCGGCTTGCGTCTTGGCGCAGCCATGCGGCAGGATCACCGGCGCATTCTGGCCACCGGCATCGCCCGGCTGCGCGCCAAAATCACCTATCGGCCGGTGGTTTTCGAATTGATGCCGCCCACCTTCACCTTGCTGGATTTGCAACGCAGTGTAGAGGCGCTGGCAGGGCGCGGATTGCATAAGCAGAATTTCCGGCGGCTGGTGGAACAGCAGGAGCTGGTGGAGGAAACCGGGCTGATGTCGGAGGCAACCGGCGGCCGGCCGGCCAAGCTTTTCCGCTTCCGCGCCGATATTCTGCAGGAACGCGCCTATGCCGGCACCAAACCGCCGCTCGGAAGGTCTTGACAGGCTTATGCTCATTGGTAGTATAAGGGGATACTGAGCAGGGCGCTGATCAAGCCCTTTTTGTAGGCTCAAGATATGCTCATTTTGAGCATTAGGAGGAATGATGCCGCTTGACTTGACACAGCTTTACCAGAACGTAGCGCGCGTGATTCCACCCGCGGAGTGGGCGCTGTTTCTGCCGGATATCGAGGCGATCACGCGGCTCAAGCGCGAACGCAACGCGGTGATCCTGGCGCATAATTATCAAACACCGGAGATTTTTCACGGCGTCGCCGATATCGTAGGCGACAGCCTGGCGCTGGCCCGCGAGGCCATGCATGTGGAAGCCGATGTGATCGTGCTGGCCGGCGTGCATTTCATGGCGGAGACGGCAAAATTATTGAACCCATCGAAAACGGTTCTGATCCCGGACCTGCGGGCCGGGTGTTCGCTGGCGGAGAGCATCACGCCTGCCGATGTGCGGCTGATGCGGGAGCGCTACCCCGGCGTGCCGGTGATCACCTATGTGAATACCTCCGCGGCGGTGAAGGCGGAATCCGATATCTGCTGCACCTCCGGCAATGCGAAAAAAATCGTCGAGAGTTTTGGCGTCCCTGAGGTGATCATGCTGCCGGATGAATATCTGGCGCAGAACATCGCCGCGGAAACCGGCGTAAAAATTATTTCCTGGGCCGGGCATTGCGAAGTGCATGAGCGCTTTACCGCGCGCGAGATATTGGAGCTGCGCCGGGCGCATCCTGGGATTACGGTATTGGCGCATCCGGAATGCCCGCCGGAGGTGGTCGCGGTGGCGGATTTTGCCGGATCGACCGCGGCGATGAGCGATTACGTGGCGCGCGAGCAGCCGGCGCGCGTGGTGCTGATTACCGAATGTTCGATGAGCGATAATGTCGCGGTCAAACACCCGAACACGCAATTCATCCGGCCGTGCAATCTGTGTCCGCACATGAAGCGGATTACGCTTTCCAACATTCGTGAATGTTTGGAGACGATGCAAAGCGAGGTGGTGATTGATCCGGCAATAGCCGGGCGCGCTCGCCTGGCGGTTGAGCGCATGCTGGCGGTGCTATGAACGGCCAGCCTATCATCGTCGGGGGCGGCGCCGCCGGTCTAACGGCCGCGCTTTGCATAGCGCCGCGGAAGGTGATCCTGCTTTGCGGCGGCGCTCTGGGTACAGGCGCTGCGTCGGGCTGGGCGCAGGGTG
>JAMFRY010000083.1 GCA_026225015.1 Alphaproteobacteria bacterium | reverse complement strand
GGCAATGAGAAAGGCGGCTCCGGCAAATCCACCACCGCCATTCACATCATCATCGGCCTGATGCGCGATGGCTACCGCCTCGGCGCTCTCGATCTCGATGCAAGGCAAGGCACGCTGGCCGGCACGCTCGCCGCCCGCCAGCATTTCATCAACTCGAAAAACATCCCGTTGCCCATGCCGGCTTTTGCCTCCGTGCATCGCAGTACACTCGATAACCGGCTGGAAGCCGAGGCGGAGGAGCGCGCCCGCTTCGATGCCGCTTTTGCGGAGGTGAGCGCCAATGCCGATATCGTCGTCATCGACTGTCCCGGCGCCGATACCTATCTGTCGCGCTACGGCCACGCCCATGCCGACACGCTGATCACTCCGATCAATGACAGTTTCGTCGATTTCTCCATGCTGGCCAAGGTCGATCCGGAGAATCACGACATCGTCAAACCCAGCATCTATGCCGAAATGGTGTGGGAGGCGCGCAAAAACCGCTTCGCCGCCGATCGCGGCAAGATTGACTGGATCGTCATGCGCAACCGGCTCGCCGCCTCCGAGGCGCGCAATAAGCGCGATGTTGGCTCAACCCTGGAGACGCTGGCCAAGCGCATCGGCTTTCGCACCCTGAAAGGCTTTGGCGAGCGCGTGATCTTTCGCGAGCTTTATCTGCAGGGCCTCACGCTGATGGATGTCCGCGAGGCCAATATCGGGATCGCGCTGGGCTTGTCCCATGTGGCCGCCCGCACCGAGGTCCGCGCGCTGCTTTCCACCATCAAAAAACCCGCGCCAAAGCTTGAACTGGTCGCCTGATTGTACCTCAAGGCCATTTCGCCAAAGGCGGCATGCTCATCAGTATCGCCTCGGTATTACCGCCGGTTTTCAGGCCGAAACTCGTGCCGCGGTCGTAGAGCAGGTTGAACTCCACATAGCGCCCGCGCCGCACCAGCTGCGCCTCGCGTTCATCACTCGTAAAACGCTCGAACATCCGGCGCCTGACGATTGCCGGGTAGGCGGCAAGGAAGGCCTCGCCCACG
The DNA here is from genome assembly GCA_026225015.1 of Alphaproteobacteria bacterium. Classification (GTDB taxonomy): domain Bacteria; phylum Pseudomonadota; class Alphaproteobacteria; order Acetobacterales; family Acetobacteraceae; genus Acidocella. The sequence continues at coordinate 5,842 of JAMFRY010000083.1, read as the reverse complement.
TCGCGGGTGAAGGCGAAATCGGAATCGGCATTGCCGGAATCGAGATAGTCATAAAAAATTCCGCCGGCGCCACGGGGCTCGCCCCGGTGCGGCAGGAAGAAATATTCGTCGCACCATTTTTTGAATTTCGGATAATATTCCGCATCGTGCCGGTCGCAGGCGGCCTTGTAAGCGCCGTGAAAAAAAGCTGCATCTTCAGTGGCTTGCGGTGTTCCCGGCTGCAGCGGCGTCAGGTCCCCGCCGCCGCCGAACCAGCCTTTAGTGGTGACGATCATGCGGGTATTCATATGCACCGCCGGCACCCGCGGGCTGTGCAAATGCGCGACCAAGCTGATGCCCGAGGCCCAGAATGCCGCGTTCTCCTCCGCGCCGCGCATCTGCCGGGCGAAATCCGGGGAGAACACGCCGCCAACGGTCGAAATGTTCACCCCGACCTTCTCGAACACCCGGCCGCGCATCACGCTCATCACCCCGCCGCCGCCCTCGGCCCGGACCCATTCCGTGCGCTCAAACCGGCCGCCCGGCGTTTCCGGGTCCAGCGCGTCCTCGATGGCTTCGAATTCCGCGCAAATCCGGTCCCGCAGGGTGGTGAACCAGGCGCGAGCCTCCGGTTTCAGCGCCTCATGCGCCGGGGTTAGGCCGATATCGTTCATGGCAGGCTATCTAGCAGCATTTGCAGCGTCTCGCACCTTATCGCCTTGCTTCCCGGCATCGCTTTTGATCCCAGGCTTTCGATCCCTGGCTCTTGAAATTTTTCGCGCATCCGGCCATGCGTTGCAGGGACAAAAGAATCAGGCAGGAGCGGAAATGGCGGGGAGTGAGGCATTGGCACAGGGCGGTGGTGTTGAGGGTGCCCACCGCACGGATGGCCACCCTGAGGCAAGCAGGCGGGATTTTCTAAAAATCCTCACGCTGGCAACCGGCGCCGTCGCCGTTGGGGCCATCGCCTGGCCGTTTATCGATGCGCTCAACCCCACCCGCGACTCGCTTAGCCTCGCCAAGCCAATCGTCAATATCGGCGGCATTGCCGAGAACACCGCCTTGCGCTTCGTCTGGCTGGATCAGCCGATCTATATCCGTAAGCTGACGGCCAAGCAGATCGCCGATAACCAGTTCATCGTCCCCAGCACCCTGCCGGACCCCGCCAACTATACCGACCGCGTCAAGCCCGGCTACGAGACCTTCGTAGTCGTAGTTGGGCTGAATACCGGCATCCAATGCGAATTGGAAGGCAACGACCCCTCCGACAGCCGCGGCCCGTTTGACGGCTGGCTTTGCCCTTGCGATGGCAGCGTTTACGATCCCCTGGGAAGGCTGCGTAGCGGGCCGGCGCTCAAGAACCTGGCGATCCCGCGCTTTACCTTCCTCAACGACACCCAAATCCAGTTCGGTTAAGCGGAGGTCTTCACATGGCAGTTAAACAAGCCCACACTCCTTCCTGGCTGGAAACCCGCCTGCCGCTCGGCGCCGCCTGGGCCGCCGCGGTTACCGAATATCGCGCGGCGCGCGAGCAACCCTATCTTGCCACCTTGCCGGGGCTCATCCTCGGCACGCTGGTTTTTCTTACCCTTTCCGGCGCCGTGCTCTCGGTATTCTACGTCGCGGCCGAGGGCGGCGCCTACGCCTCCATCCAGTTCATCATCCGCAGCGTGAATTTCGGCTGGCTAATTCAATCCTTCCACGCCACCGGCACGACCTTGATCTTCGCGGCGCTGTATCTGCTGCTGTTCCGCACGATCCTGAACCGCGCCTATAAAGGCAGCGACGATCTCGCCTGGTTCCTCAAGCTCAAGCTCTTGATTATTTTGCTGCTTACCGGCTGGCTCGGCTATGTCCTGAGCGATGGCGCGGTGAGCTATTGGAGTTTGCATAATGCCGCTTTAGCCGGCGCCCGGTTGAACAGTTTTCCCGGCGTGATTTCAGAATGGATTTTCGGCGGCCTCGCCGGCGCCGGCACGTTGGCGCGCATAGCGTTCTTCCTTGTCGTCCTGGCGCTCCTGCTATTCCCCCTGATCGTCGCGCTGAAAGACGCCACCCGCAGTGCGACCCCGACGCTGCCGAGGTCCGTCGCCTTCCACCCTTATTATACCAGCCAGTATTTCGCCGCCTTCGTCATTTTCGCGGTGATCTTCGCGGTGCTGGCTTTTTTTGCCCCGCATCTGGGCGAGAACCGGCTGAACGCGCTTGCCGGCGATCCGCTGGTGGTGCCGGCGGTGCTCAGCCCGCCCTGGTACCTGCTGCCCATCTCGGCCATCGGCGGAGCGCTGCCCGGCACGCTTGGCGGCATCATCGCGGTCATTGCCGCTTTGGCCATGCTGTATGCGCTGCCCTGGCTGGACCGCTCCAAACCGGGACTGCCGGCCGGCTTTCTCTACAAGTTGTTTGTCTGGATTCTGGCGCTGGATGTGATAGCCCTCAGCCTCACGGCCGCCGCGCCGCCCTCGGCGTTTACCGGCATCCTCACCGGGGTTTTCATCCTCTGGTACTTTTTTCACTTCCTGATCCTCACCCCGCTCACCACCGGAGCCCTGTGATGCGCCGCCTAACTCTCGCCGCCGCGGTGCTGGCCGTGCTGTTTACGCATCACGCCTACGCGCAGGATGTGCCGGACGCCGCGCCGCTATCCCCGCCGCATTGGCAGTCCGAGGGCGCGTTCGGCAGCTACGACAAAGCCGCCTTGCAGCGCGGATTTCTGGTGTACCAGACGGTTTGCGCTAGCTGCCACAGCGCGAATGCGCTGCATTACCGCGACCTCGACGCGCTGGGCTTCGACACCGCGCAGATTGCCGCCATCGCCTCCGGCGTGAAGCTGGCAAACGGTCCCGCCACGCTGGATGACAGTTTCAAGAACCCCTATCCGGACCCAAGCGCCGCTGCCGCCGCCTTCGGGGGCGCCATCCCGCCAGACCTCTCCAGCTTCGCCGCCAGCCGGCCGCATGGGACACGCTACATATTCGACCTGCTCACCGGCTATGCTGGCGCGCCCGGCGATGTGAGCCAGCTGCCGAACCACTACTTCAACACGGCCTTTCCCGGCGGCCAGATCGAGATGCCGCCGCCGTTGAAAGACAACCAGGTTTCCTATGCTGACGGCACTAAGCCTACCGCCGCGCAGGAAGCCGCCGACGTCGCCGCCTTCCTCACCTGGGCCGCCGACCCCAATCTCGATAGCCGCAAGGAAATCGGCCTGCGCGCCACGCTATTCCTGATCTTCCTGGCCTTCCTGGCAATCGCCACCAAACGCAAAATCTGGCGCGAGGCGGTTTAAGAACGAATGAGGGAGGAATTCTTCTCCTGAGGAGAAAGAAGCAAAACGACTCAGCGCCTCTTTACTCGGCGGTCGGGTCGGCGGGGCTAATGCCGCTTCTTGTCAGACGTTGAAATTTGTGGGCTGTTGTTGGCAACGTAACAAAGAGGAACGCGTTTTGCCCGCCGTAATAGTGACAGAGAAACGCAATCACCGGAATGCGACGTCTATTGTTGAGTTCCTCAAAACGCTCGTTTTGGCCGGGTTGATTTCTATCGGAATACACACCTTCCTGTTTCAGCCGTTTTTCATTCCTTCGGGCAGTATGGTTCCGACCTTGCTGGTAGGCGATTATCTGTTTGTGAATAAATTTGCCTACGGCTTTTCACATTTCTCCCTGCCATTTTCGCCGGACATCTTTCCAGGTAGGATTTTTAGCCACATGCCGGCTCGCGGGGCAGTGATCGTGTTGCGGCCGTCTGGCGAGCCGGGCACGGATTTTATCAAGCGCGTGATCGGGCTGCCGGGGGATATGGTCCGAGTAACGCAAGGACAGCTCTATATCAACGACACGCTGGTGCCCCGGACCGATGAAGGTGACTATACCGATGACAGTTCCAATATGCCGGTCGTGGCACGGAAGTTTTCCGAAATCCTGCCGAACGGCGAGGTGCATGCGATCTTGAAGGAGACCGACGGTCCTGCAGATACCGGCAGTTTTGATCCGAACAACACACCGGTTTATAGGGTGCCGACAGGTGACTTATTCGTGATGGGCGATAACCGCGATAATTCTGAAGACTCGCGTTTCATGGATGGCCCGGTTGGATTTCTGCCGCTTGAGAATGTCGTCGGGCCAGCCGATATGATCTTATTCTCGATAGACGTGCGATCACCAATCTATGCGTTTTGGGAATGGCCATCGGAAATCCGATGGGGCCGGATATTTCACCGAATCTCATGATCCTACATTCCGGGACCTGCTTTTCCCGGTAGCGGCCGGAAGTGATAGGCTTTACGTCGCTCACCCCATCCTCCGATCTGATCAGTGACTAAACCCCAAAAACCCGGCGCTGGGATTCGGCGTGCCGGAGATATCGCGCGTCGCAGCGTTGGGGTTCTCGATCAATTTCACGGGCACGGCCTGGGATTTCACATCATGTAGCGCCCGATGCGGCGCCGGCGCCGCGGCGCTGGCGGAAGCATCGGTGGAATTATCGCCGGAATCGTTGCGCGCTGCCAACAGCAGGAAGGTGATGCTGTTGCGGTTCAAGGCCACCGATAGATCAATCGGCGTCTCGCCCAGCGCGTTCTGCCCATTCAAATCCGCGCCGCGGCCGATCGCATCCTGCGCCGCATTATAGTCGCCGGCATTGATTGCGGTGAACAGATCGGTGGTCGGATCACCGCTCTGCTGCTTGGCCACGGGTTGCGAGGTGGGTAAACTCTGGTCGCTCGCGCCCGGCAGCGCCGGCGGCAACGGTGTCTCCTGATCGCCTTGCGGCTGCAGTTTCGGTGCTTGCATGGCGCCGGAAGGGCTGCTTTGCGCCAATGCCGGCGCCGCGCCAAACCCGATGGACAAAGTTATGGCGGCGAATAACGGGTAAAGTTTCCTCATGGCGGGCTCCTGTAGCGGATTAATGGTTCAACCACCAGAACCCTGCATTGACATAGAGCAGGGATATCGTGAACCCGAAAAACGGGACCAACAAAAAAGCGGCGATTTTATCCAGCCCGGCAAATCGCCAGAGTGTCAGCCCCGCGCAGGCAACCAGCCCCACCGCCAGCATCAAGGCCGGCAATAGCAGGTGCAGCCCAAAAAACGCCGCCGGCCACGCCGCCCCCAAGGCAAGTTGCCACCCCCAGAAATTCATCGCCAAGCGCTGCCGCCCGGCCGCCAGTGGCCGGCGCCAGATCTGCCAGGCGGCCAGCGCCATGGCCACGTATAAAATTGCCAGTGCGCCCCAACTCCTGGCAACCAGCGCATCGTTTGGCATTATAAGCGGTGACGCCAAAGCAGCGTACCAGCCCCTTATATTCGCGGCCGCAATGGCCGTCGACGCCACCCAGGCAAGCAGGCTCAGGCCCACAAACCCCAGCAGCGCGGCAAGTTCAAGTTTTGGACCCGCCCCATAGTGAAAACCGATTCGATTATCGAAAACACGTTCTCCTTAAACGCCTGAGACGTTCAGTGTAACGCAACCGTGACAGCCGGAAAGTTAAACTTGCGCATTACGCGCCGCGCTTGGGCTTGCCATGCAAAGCCGCGAGTTGCTCCTGCAGGCGTTCAACCTCGCCCTGTAGGCTTTTGATTTCTTCCTGATATTCGTTCACGGCGGGTTCTCCCGGCTTGGACTCGCTTGGCGGATAGAACGGCGTGAACAGGGTCATGGCCCGTTCCATCATTTCAAGATTTTTGCGCCCGACATCTTCCATGCCGGGCGGCAGAAAGGGGACGATGGTTTTCTGCACCGCCTCGCGGATACTCTCCTGCTGGCGCGCGAAGCTGCTCATGGCCTGCTCCAGATAACGGGGCACCACGCTTTGCATATTATTGCCATAAAAGCCGATTAACTGGCGCAGGAAGGTGGTGGG
>JAMFRY010000082.1 GCA_026225015.1 Alphaproteobacteria bacterium | reverse complement strand
GGTATCGTCAGGGGTTTTTGAGCAGCGGTTCGATGGTACTCACAACCGCCGCGACCGGACTGAACGGCCCGGTGAGCGAGCAGGCGGCAAACGGCGTAGCGACACTGACCAACAAACACTGGAGTGCAGTCCATGCCGTCAACATGATCGACAAAACTTCCCACTCTTCCTATGTGCTCAACAATTTCAGCGTGGTGTGCGCAACACTTTCTGCCGGACTGACCACCCCGGGAAAGGCGCAAACATTGACCATCAATACGGCGCAAAGCGGCACTGTGACATTGGGTAGCGGAAACCAGAATGTCGTCATCAATGCCGGTTTGGGCGGCGCAGCCTCGGGTTCGTATTACGGATTCACAATCACCGAAGGTAGCGGCACGGACTCCCTGAAGGTTAACGGCATTGCCGGTGCAACAAACGCGTTGGTCACAGCCGGCGCGGGTACGGAGGCCATGACCTTCATCAACACGCATGCGAGCATAAAGGCGGGGTCTGGCAATCTGACTGTTCACGGCAGCTCTTACGGTACCAACGTCACCGCAGGCACCGGCGCGGCCGATATCTGGGCAGGCAGCGGCTCCAATAACTTCACCTTCCACACCGGCGATGGCTTGATGACCATCGAGGATTTCAACACCCCTGACACGCTGATCCTCGATACCAGCCTGCAGGCGGGAATGACCACGACGACGGTGAGCGGTGGTATCGAGTTGCTGTTCTCCAGCAGCGCCAATAGCGAGATCCTTTTGAAAGGAAGTACCGCCACCGCGCTTTCACAAATCAAATGGAGCTGATGCAGTAACCTTGGGAGTTCGCCGGAACGGGCGCTAAAACTCCGCCCACTCCGTTTCCGCCTTTGCCGAAATGGGCTGAGCGGGCTTTCGCGCGGCATTGCCCGCCACCGCTTTGAGTTGCGGTATGGCCCGCTGCGGTTTTGCCGCTTGCGCCGGTGCGGATGGAGCTTGAGCGGCATGCACGTTGCCGAGTTTGAAACCGGAGATCATCTGGATCAGCGTTTGACCGGTTTCGGCCAATTGATTGCTGCAAGCGGCGGTTTCCTCCACCATAGCGGCATTCTGCTGGGTCGCCTGGTCCATCTGGTTTACGGCGATATTCACCTGGCTCAACCCGGCGGCCTGCTCCTGGGCGCCTGCCGTGATTTCCACAATCACATTGTTGATTTCACCCACCTGTTGGACAATCCGCTCCAGCGCCTTTCCGGCCTCGCCGACCAGCCCGACGCCGTTGCTGACCTGCCGGCCGGAGCCGGAGACCAGGGTTTTGATTTCCTTGGCGGCATCGGCGGAGCGTTGCGCCAGGGCACGAACCTCGGTTGCCACCACCGCGAACCCGCGCCCGGCATCGCCGGCCCGCGCGGCTTCGATGCCGGCGTTCAGGGCGAGCAGATTGGTTTGGAACGCGATCTCGTCGATCACGCCGATAATATTGCCAATTTCCATGGAGGATTTTTCGATCGCGCCCATCGCGGCCACGGCCTGATGCACAATGCTGCCGGATTTCTCCGCATCGCTCCTCGCTGCCGCCACCACTTCCCTCGCGCGCAGCGCGCCTTCGGCGGTTTTGCGCACGGTGGTGGTGATCTCATCCAGCGCCGCTGCGGTCTGCTCCAGGCTGGCGGCCTGCTGTTCGGTGCGGCGCGAGAGATTATCGGTGGCGGCGCTGATTTCGCCGGTAGCGGAGGCGATCGTATGGCCGGTGGTGGCGACCGTCTGCAGGCTTGATTGCAGATGTTCCACCGTCGCGTTGAAATCCACGCGGAGCTTGTCCAAAGAGGGTATCATCGCTTTATCGATCCGGTTTTCCAGATCGCCCTCGGCGAGCTGGTGCAAAGCGTCGCCCACCGCGGCCACGTTGTCCACGCGCTGGGTCACATCGGTGGCAAATTTCGCTACCGTGACCACTTTTCCGCTGGCATCGAAGATCGGGATGTAGGTGGCTTGCAGCCACACGGCCTGGCCGGATTTTGCGCGCCGGCAGAATTCGTCGGCCACCACTTGGCCGCTCCGCAGTTTATCCCAGAATGCCCGGTATTCTGGGCCGGCGGCATAAGACGGGTCGACGAAGATGCTGTGCTTGCGGCCCACCACCTCTTCCTTTCTATATCCCACCACCTTCAGAAAATTCTCGTTGGCGTCGAGAATTTCACCATCGAGGCTGAACTCGATCAAGGCCTGCGCGCGATCCAACGCCTGGATCAGGCCGGCATCGTGGGCGGATTTGGCTTTGGCGTTGGTGATATCCAAAGCCATCTTCACAACTTTAACCACCTTGCCCCGGCGGGTCACAACCGGCGCGTAGGAGGCCTGCAGCCAGATCTCCCTGCCGTTCTTGCCGATCCGCAGATACTCGCCGGAATCGAAATCGCCCTTCGCCAGCCGCCGCCAGAACGCCTTATACGCGTCGCTTGCCACATAGTCCGGGGCAACGAAGATGCTGTGGTGCTTGCCCTCGATCTCGGCAAGTTCGTAGCCAACCGCCGCGCAGAATAGCGGGTTGGCAGTGATAATTCTGCCCTCGGGGGTGAATTCGATGACGGCGAAGGATTTGCTCAACGCCCGCAGGGTGGCGGCAGCGCCCCCGCCAAAAATGTTCAAAATTCTAAAACTCATCGATCGTCCCCGAGGTTGCGTTCGCATCTGACATAATCCGCGTTCCGGGGAGTTTTCCTTTGTATTGGTTAAGGAAGCCTATTCGGAACGGGTTTTCCCGGGGCAAGCGGCTTGCATTTGCGCCCCGGCAAATTAAGCCTCGTGCATGATCATCTCCGCGCCGCGGCTTTTCATCGATGGCAGGTTCAGCGGCCCCGCCAGCCTGGTGATCGAGGACGGTCTGATCACCGCTATCCTGCCCGGCAGCTCGGCCAATGCTGATATTCGCCTGGATCACGGGTTTCTCTCTGCCGGCCTGATCGACCTGCATAATAACGGCGCCTTTGGCGTGGATTTTGCGGTGGATTTTGCTACGGCCAACGCCGCGCAATGGGACCACACGATCGAGAAATTGGCCGGCCGCGGCGTTACCAGCCTGCTGCCCACCATCATCACCGCGCCCTTCGCCGAATTGCGGGCTGCCGCGAGCCGGGTGGCCCAAGCGATGAAAAACCATCCCGGCATTATTGGTTTGCACCTGGAAGGTCCGTTTCTGGCGGCGCAAAAAGCCGGGGCGCATCGGGTGGACTGGCTACAGGCGTTTTCCGAGGACTCGGTCGCCGATTTGCTGGCGCTGCCGGCATTGCGGATGGTCACCCTGGCGCCTGAATTGCCAGGCGCCATCGCTGCCATTCGCCAGCTTGTGCAGGCCGGCATCAGCGTATCGCTCGGCCATACCGCCGCCGACGCCGCAACGATGCAACAAGCCGCCGGCGCGGGCGCCAGGCTCGTGACCCATGTTTTCAACGCACAATCGCCGCTGAACCACCGCGCCCCCGGCCCCGCCGGCGTGGCGCTGACCGATCCCCGGCTATATCCCTGCCTCATCGCCGATGGCCTGCACGTCGATAAGCTGATCCTGCAACTCGCCTTCGCGGCCAGTCCCAGGGCCGTCGCGGTGAGCGATTCGATTCTTGCGGCCGGCATGGATGAAGGCTTTGACGCGGAATTCGGCGGCGCGCGGGTCAGCTTGCGCAACGGCATCGCCCGGCGGCCGGATGGCACGATCGCCGGCGCCGCCATTACGCTCGATGCAGGCATCCGCCAGTTGATCGCGGCGGGCATCGCGCCGGAGACCGCGCTCGCTGCCGCCACCGAGCGTCCGGCCGAGGCAATCGGGCTCACCGATCGCGGCCGTATCGCGCTTGGTATGCGCGCCGACCTGATATGGTGGAATTCCGATTTTTTCCCTGCCCAGGTATGGCGCGGAGGGAAAGCTAACGCGCCCGCTGCGCCGCCGCGTGGTACCGAAGCCGCCCGGCCCGAACTGCACGATCTCGACCAACTTCCGACCCGTGACATTGTGGTGCATTTCCTCGCCCAGGAAGCCGCCGCGCAGCGTGCTTTGCAGTTAGCGGCCCCAAATCTGGCAGCACTTGCCGATGCCATCGCCTTGCGGCTGCAAGGGGGCGGCCGGCTGTTTTATGCCGGCGCCGGCACTTCCGGCCGGCTGGCTTTGCTCGATGTCGTGGAATGCGGCCCCACCTTCGGGATTGGGGACGAGACGATCATCCCGCTGCTCGCCGGAGGTTCATCGGCTTTCCTGAAGGCCGTCGAAGGCGCTGAAGATGACGGGCAATCCGCAATCGACGCATTGAGCGCCCACGGCCTAAACGCCGATGACGCCGTGGTTGGCATTGCCGCTTCCGGCCGAACGCCGTTTACCTTGGCGGCCATTTCCCATGCCAATACCTGCGGAGCGCTTACCGGGGCGATCGTCAACAATCTGGCCAGTCCGATTGGCCAGGTTGCGCAAATCGCTGTTGAAATTGCTTCCGGTCCGGAAATTATCGCCGGCTCCACCCGGCTCTCCGCCGGGACGACGCAAAAAATCGCGCTGAATGTCCTGTCTTCGACAGTTATGATCCGCTTGGGCAAAACCTACGGTCCGTACATGGTCGATCTACGTGTGACGAACGAAAAATTGAAAGCGCGCGCGATCGGGATGACAGCGGCGCTTGGTGGCGTTCCCGAACCCGAAGCTGAGGCCGCGCTTGGCCGTGCGACCATGCATGTCAAAACGGCGGTCGTGATGTTGCGGCATGGTGTGACCGCGGAACGGGCCGCGGATATTCTCAGGCAATCACGGGGAAGTTTGCGGAAGGCGCTAAGCTCGTAAGGCGTTGCGCGCCCTACTTCCCGGCGGCGACGAAATTCTCCAGCCAGTGGATGGTGTAGTTGCCGGCGCGAAAATCGGGGTTTTCCAGGATGCGCTCATGCAGCGGAATCGTCGTCTTGATGCCGGAGATCACGAATTCCCGCAGCGCGCGGCGCATGCGCGCAATCGCCTCGTCGCGGGTTCGGCCATAGGTGATCAGCTTCGCCACCAGCGAGTCGTAGTGGGGCGGTACGCGGTAGCCTGCAAATAACGCCGAATCCACGCGCACGCCGAGGCCGCCGGGCGGGTGGTAGGTGTCCACCAGACCCGGCGAGGGCGCGAAGGTGTCAGGGTCCTCGGCGGTGATCCGGCACTCGATCGCATGGCCGGTGAGATGAATGTCACTCTGCGTGTAGCCGAGTCTCTCGCCGGCGGCGATGCGGATTTGCTCGTGCACCAGATCCATGCCCGAAATCATTTCCGTTACGGGATGTTCCACCTGCAGCCGGGTGTTCATTTCGATGAAAGAGAACTGCTCGTCCTGGTAGAGAAATTCCAGCGTGCCGGCGTTGCGATAGCCGATTTCCTTCAACGCCTTGGTGACCGTATCTCCCAGTGCGTCGCGCTGCGCCGGGCTGATCGCCGGTGAGCCCGCTTCTTCAAGCAGCTTTTGGTGGCGGCGCTGTAGCGAGCAGTCACGCTCCCCGAAATGCACGACGCCGCCAGAGCTGTCCGCCAGGACCTGCAGCTCGATATGGCGGGGTTTGTCGAGATATTTTTCCATATACACGGCGTTATTGCCGAAAGCGGCCTGCGCCTCCGAGCGCGCCTCCCGGAACGCTGCTTCCAATTCCGCGGCGTTGCGCGCCACTTTCATGCCGCGCCCGCCTCCGCCGGCGGCGGCCTTGATCAGCACCGGATATTTGATGGCCTCGGCAACAGCGCGCGCTTCATCCAGCGTTTCCAGTTCGCCGGCCGACCCCGGCACCAGCGGCACGCCCAGTTTCAACATCGTTGTTTTGGCGGTGATCTTGTCGCCCATCATCCGGATATGGGCGGGCGACGGGCCAATAAACGTGATGTTATGCGCTTCCACCATTTCGGCGAAATCAGCATTTTCGGAGAGGAACCCGTAGCCCGGATGGATCGCATCGGCGCCGGTGATGAGGGCCGCAGAGAGCACGGCGGGCATTTTCAGATAGCTGTCACGTCCGGCGGGCGGCCCGATGCACACACTTTCATCGGCCAGGCGCACATGCATGGCATCCGCATCGGCGGTGGAATGAATTGCGACGGTTGCGATGCCCAGTTCGCTGCATGCTCTTTGCACCCGCAGAGCAATTTCGCCGCGATTGGCGATCAGAATTTTCTTGAACATCTTAGTGGTGGAAACTCGCCAGCATTCGCGGCCTGAACGCCGAAATCCCCAACGCCTCCAAGAAATAAAAGTCTTTTTGGTTCTTTTTCTTCAGAAAAAGAACCACTTTCCTGTGTTGTGTCATTCGATAATCAACAACGCTTCGTCATATTCAACCGGCGCGCCGCTGGCCACCAGGATATGTTTCACGGTCCCGGATTTTGTGGCCTTGATCTGGTTGAAGGTTTTCATCGCCTCGATCAGCAGCAGGGTTTGCCCCGCCTCCACGCTCTGGCCAAGGATAACGTAGGGCGCGGCGCCGGGTTCCGGCGCCAGAAAGGCTATGCCGACCATCGGGCTTTTCACAGCACCTGGGTGCTTCGCAGGATCCGGCTTGCCAGGTTCCGCCACTGGAGCGAGTGCGGAGACCGGCGCCGCCAAGGCGGATTGTGCCGCCACCGGTATGCTAACCGGCGTGATCACGCGGGCCAGGCGCAGTTTGCGGCCGCCCTCTTCCAGTTCGATTTCCGAAAGGCCGGTTGAATTCAGCAGTTCCGCCAGCGCGCGCAGGGCGTCGGGTTCAAAGGAGAGGCTCATTGGTCTTCTTCCAGGATGTCGGAAAGGGCGATCAGCGCCAGCCTATAGCCTGCAAACCCCAAGCCGCAAATCACGCCCTGCACGGCCTGCGAAACGTAGGAGTGGTGCCGGAACGACTCGCGCGTATGAATGTTGGAGAGATGCACCTCGATCACCGGGATATCGATGGCGAGCAGCGCGTCCATCAGCGCGATCGAGGTATGGGAATAGCCGGCCGGATTGATGATCAGGCCCGCGGCTCTGCCGCGGGTCTCCTGGACCCAGGAGATCAACTCGCCCTCGAGGTTCGTCTGCCGGAAGTCGATCGCAAGGCCGAGACCTTCGGCCACTTCGCCGCACAACGTCTCCAGATCGTCCAGTGTTCCGGTGCCGTAGATCTCCGGCTCGCGGGTGCCCAGCAGGTTCAGATTGGGGCCGTTCAGAACGGTAATGAGTGGCGCTGGCATTTGCGCCGGGTAGCACAGGGTTTCCGTTTCGGCCAACTGCCGCCATATTGCCGGCATGGATGCGTCGATAGAAGTACTTAGCCTAACCATCAACGGCGAACAGCGGGCCTTTCCGGCGCCGTTGAGCGTGGCCGAGCTGGTCACTGCGCTGGAGCTTGATATTCGCAAAGTGGCGGTGGAGCTGAATCGCGAAATCGTGCCCCGCTCCAGCTACGGATCGGTTCGGCTAAACTCCGGCGACGGTCTTGAAATCGTTCACTTTATTGGAGGCGGCTAGATGGACGCTTATGTCACGGCGGAGGATGACTGGGTGGTCGCCGGCCGCAGTTTTGGCTCGCGCCTGATTGTCGGAACAGGCAAATATAAGGACCTGCCGACCACTGCCGCCGCCATCGAGGCCTCGGGCGCGGAGGTCGTCACCGTGGCGGTTCGCCGCGTCAACCTGTCCGATCCGAAAGCCCCCATGCTGCAAGACTATGTCAGCCCTGCGCGTTACACTTATTTGCCAAATACCGCCGGCTGCTTCACCGCTGATGACGCGGTGCGCACCCTGCGGCTGGCGCGAGAGGCGGGCGGGTGGAATCTGGTTAAGCTGGAAGTGCTGGGGCCGCCGCCAACCCTGTACCCGGACATGCCGGCAACGCTGGAAGCCGCCGCCGCACTCATCAAAGACGGGTTCGAGGTGATGGTGTATTGCTCCGACGATCCTATCCTCGCCAAACGGCTGGAAGAGATGGGCTGCGTCGCCATCATGCCGCTCGGCGCACCGATCGGTTCGGGGCTTGGCGTGCAGAACCCGCTGCTTATTCAGATGATCATTCAAAACGCGCGCGTGCCGGTATTGGTCGATGCCGGGGTCGGCACCGCCTATGATGCGACATTCGCGATGGAACTTGGCTGCGACGCGGTGCTGGTCAACTCCGCCATCGCGCTGGCCGATGATCCGGTTTTGATGGCCCGCGCCATGAAGGCCGGGGTGGAGGCGGGACGCCTTGCCTTCCGCGCCGGCCGCATTCCCCGGATCAATGTGGCGAATCCGTCCAGCCCGATGACCGGGCTGATCCGCTGAACAAATTTCTGCGCGTCATCCCGGAACTGTTCGCAAACTTTATCGCGCCCTGGGCGGTATACCAGGCGCTTGATGGCCATTACGGCGATGTTACCGCGCTGATCGCGTCTGCCTTTCCGCCACTGCTTTGGAGCCTGTACGAGCTGATCAAAACCCGCCGGCTGGACGCCATCAGCGTGGTTGTGGTTGCCAGTATTCTGTTCACCCTTGCCGCCACCGCCATGGGCGGCTCGGCGCGGCTGATCCAGATACGCGATGCGCTGGTCACGGGCGCCGTCGGCCTGATCTTCCTCACCTCGCTGCTCTTCAAGCGCCCGATGATCTTCTACCTCGCTTGCGCGACGATGGCCCGCAATACCGCGGAAGGGGCCAAGGATTTCGAGCAGGTGTGGGGCAAGCAGGGCGTTCCAAGATTATTGAAAACGCTTACCGCAGTCTGGGGCGCCGGGCTGGTGGGGCAAACCTCCGTGATGTGCTGGCTGGCATATATCTGGCCCATCGGCCGCTACCTGCTCGTCGGCCCGGTTATCGGCTACGGTATTTTTGCCCTTCTGATGGTCTGGAGCCTATGGTACCTCGCCCAGCATGGCGACGCAGGAAAGGCGATATTTCAAAGAGGTTGAGCGCTCTTTTCAACCGGGATATGCGTGGGGCCGTCCCAAAAATCCAACTCATCCCGGAATGTGGCAGTTCGGCAATGTCGGCCCCGTATAGGCCGTCCAGACCTGCGACCTGCCCAGGAACGGCAGCAGCAGGTAGCCATGCAATACCAGCCGCCGGAAAGCATCCAGGGCCAGTAGAGCAGGATGAAAAACCCCGTTCCGGGGGTCCAGCACATAGCCCTTCCAAACGGTCTGCCCGGTGGCATTGATCATGGGTGAGGTCTGAATGATCTTCAACCCGCATTGGGGTTCACCCTGCCAGTCTGCCGGCATCGGGTCGCCAGGATGTTTCAGGTGGATGCCGACGATCTCTCCGCAAAGTCCGGTTTTGCATGCTGCGATCTGAATGACCGCGCTATGATCGGCGGTCAGCCAAAGCCCGGTCGGGTTTGATCCGGTGATGTCAGCCCTCGCACTGCCTACCGAGACCATCAGCCCCGCCAGCAATACGGCCATAGCTACGCAAAGCCGAAGCAATTTCAGCAATCCCCTCAACCAAAGCGTGTGATCCCCGCTGTCTGGCTAGCAGAATCCCGCCAATGCACCTAGCTTTTAGGCCGGCAGCGCTCCGGTTTCCGTCATCATGTGGTAAATACCGCACAAACCTGCTCAATCCCCGCGGATTCCGTTAAGGAAATCCCGGACTCCGGAGATTGTTGCGGCCAGGCCGCAGCGGAGGATGGGCGCTTGGGCGGGAAAGGCGGTGAACAGCCGGGCCGGGGTTTGGCGGTCGAGCAATACGAAAACCCCCCGATCATCAGCGCGCCGGATCAGCCGGCCAAAGGCTTGGCGCAGACGCAAGCGCACGATGGCGTCGTCATAATCCTTCGGCTGGCCGCCCGAGAGATGGGTGCGCCGCGCGCGGTGCAGAATGTCCGGCCGGGGCCAGGGGGTGCGTTCAAAAACTACCAGGCGCAACGCATTGCCGGGAATATCGACGCCATCGCGCATCGCGTCGGTGCCGAGCAGGCAGGAATGTTCTTCGGCCCGGAAAATATCGACCAGCGTGGCGTTATCCATCGCGTCGACATGCTGCGCGTAAAGCGGGATGCCGGCTTCTTCCAGAGGTACCGCGATGCGGGCATGCACGGCGCGCAGGCGGGAAATGGCGGTGAATAGGCCCAGCGCCCCGCCACTTCCGGCTTCGAACAAAGCCCGGAATGCGCCGGAGAGAGCGCCGATATCGTTGGCGTTCACGTCGTTCACGATGAAGATGCGGGTTTGCGCGGCGTAATCAAAGGGCGAGGCGAAGGCGGCGCGGATGGCGGGAGCGGCGAGATGCACGGCGCCGGTCCGCGCTTCCGCCTGCGCCCACGCGGTTTCCTGATCGGCGCCGGCGCTTGGATCTGCGCTGCCGCCCGATTCGTAACCGTCGCGCAAGGTGGCGGAGGTGATCAGCATGCCATGGGCAGGGTTGGCGATGGTCTCGATGAAGGCCTCCGTCGGGTCCAACATGTGCGAGAGAATAGCGACGTCCTTGTCACCATCGGTATTGCGCTCGAGACGCAGGAACTGCACGTAAGCCGGACGCTGCCCAGGCCGCGCATCGGCAATGCGCAGCGAATCGAGCATCCGGCGCCAGGCGGTGAGCGGATCAATGGCGCGGCGTTTCATCGAGCGCGCTGCACCTTCCAGCCGTTGGCGCGTCGGCTCATCCAGGGTTTCCGCCTCGGTTTCGAGCCGGTCGAGGAAGCGCTCTCGCATCGCCACCAGCGGAATCCGCAGACGCTCCAGGGCGCGCGTGAGTTTTTCGGCGGTCTCCAGAACGAGATCTTCGATGGGACGGAGATCGACCTCGACCGGCATGGCGCCGGCGAGCGAGGGCTCGGTCGCGCGCGCCCTTGCCTGCAGGCGCAGCGCCTGAAGGAGCGCCTCGGCCGGGTTTTTCTGCGCCCCCGGTTCCGCGAGCACGTCATCTTGGGTGAAGCGGGTGGCGAACATCGGGGCGGGCAGCGCATGAGCAGCAGTAAGGGCTGCGTCCAGCTTGGGTTTCAGGGAGTCGTCGGTGGCGAAAATATCCTCCAGCCGGCGGGCCAGGCCGCGGGCGCGCGAGCGCATGCCCTCAGGGCCCAGCAGCCAGCGGCGGAGTTCGGCCATTGCCGCACCTGAAAGCTCCACCGCAAAGGCGGCGTCAGCGGCATCGAAAATATGATGGCCCTCATCGAAAACATAGCGCGTGGGGATGGTGGCGTCATCCAGCCCGCCCCAGACGGCTTGAGCCATCACCAGCGCATGGTTGGCGATGACCAGATCGGCGAGGCGGGCGCGGCGGATGACATGCTCGATGGTGCAGCGCTTGTAATGCGGGCAGGCGGCATGAATGCATTCGCCGCGCCGATCCGCGATATTGGCGAGCAAGGCATGGCCGAAGAGCTCGGCGAACCAGCCGGGCAAATCACCGCCCATCAGATCGCCGTCGGCGCTGGCCAGCGCCCAGCGGGAGATCAAGCCGAGCGGTATTCTGCCCCGCTCGGTATTTACGGCGTCCTCATAGTTCAGCAGACACAGGTAATTCTCTCGGCCTTTGCGCAGCACCACGCGCTGGCGGGTTTTTTGCTCCTCTTTTTGCCCCTCCTTTGCGATTGGCGTTAGCCGCGCGGCTTCGGTTTCGATCTGCCGCTGCAAATGGCGGGTGAAGGTGGAAACCCATACGGCGCCTTGGTTCTTCTCTGCCCACAGGCTGGCGGGGGCAAGGTAGCCCAGGGTTTTGCCGGTGCCGGTGCCGGCTTCGGCCAGCACCAGATGCGGCACGCCCTCGGCGATGCGCGGCGAGAAAGCGGCCGAGGCGGCCGAGGCATAATCGGCTTGGGCAGGGCGCTGCTCGGCCTGCGGCCCGAGCAGGAGCGCAAGGCGGGTGCGCGCCTCCGCCGGCGGAACCGGAAAGGCAGAGGGCGGCGGGCGTGGCGCGGCGTCCTCCCATTCCGGCAGGCGCTTCCAGAGTCGGAGCGCCATGCCGTCTGCCTGCGCGGCCGGCGCGCCCAGCGCCGCCAGCACGTAGCGGGCCCAACCCCAGCCGGCTTTTCCCATAGTGGCGGCCAGGCCGGCAGCATCGCGGTTGATCGGCAGCGTTCGGCCCAAAGCAAGCCGGGCCAGCAGCGCCTCGGCGATGGGCGCCAAGGCAGCGGCGGCCTGCTCCTGGTTCTCTGGAATGTCCATTTCCAGAAACCTGGCCAGGCCGGCGGCGGACGGGGCGGCGGTTTGCGCCGGGCAGGCGAAAGCGAAAAGCTCCAGAATATCCAGTACGGGGCAAGCGGGATTGCCGAGGCGTTTGAGCGTCGCCGGGCCGTGGATCACCAGCGGGACCTCGCCATTCAGCGCTTTGGCGACACTACCGGTCCGCACGGAAACGAAGGCGCCGTCGCGGTCGAGCAGTGTGGCTTTGCCGTGTCCGGCGACCAAAGCGCATTTATCCGGCAAATACGGCATGGCTTCACGTATAGACGGAGCAAAAAATTAGCCATAGACCGGGCGGATTATGAACGAACAAACCAATCCACCGAGTTGGCCCTTCCGTGAAGCCGAGCGCGTTGCCGCGCTGTTGACGCAGAAAGGCAAAACGCACGCCTTGTTTGAGACCGGCTACGGACCCTCCGGCCTGCCGCATATCGGCACGTTCGGCGAGGTGGCCCGCACGACCTGGGTGCGCCGCGCCTTTACCGAACTGACCGGCCTGCCCTCGCGTCTGCTGGCCTTTTCCGACGACATGGACGGCTTGCGCAAAGTCCCGGATAACGTGCCGAACCGTGAAATGCTGAAGGAATTCATCGGTAAACCTCTCACGCAGGTGCCGGACCCGTTCGGCACACATTCCAGCTTCGGCGCCCATAACAATGCCAGGCTGCGCAGCTTTCTGGATTCGTTTGGGTTCGATTACGAATTCGCCTCCTCCAGCGAATATTACTTCTCCGGCCGGTTCGACGATGCGCTCCTGCACGTGCTGGCCAACCACGACAAGATCGTCGAGATCATCCGCCCGACCTTGGGGCCGGAACGCCGCGCCACCTATTCGCCAATCCTGCCGATCCATCCGCGGTCGGGCATCGTGATGCAGGTGCCGATCGAGAAGGTCGATCTGGAATCCGGCACGGTGACCTGGATCGACCCGGAGACCGGCATTCGGTTCGAGACGGAAGTCACCGGCGGTTCCGCCAAGCTGCAATGGAAGGCGGATTGGGCGATGCGCTGGTGGGCGCTGGATGT
>JAMFRY010000081.1 GCA_026225015.1 Alphaproteobacteria bacterium | reverse complement strand
TAGCGTACGATTTTGAACAAATCGTGCGGTGACCCCTAAAACCTCTTCGTCTCGACCGGCATCCTGGAGTGCTTTCATTAAAGAGCCGCCAGCTGAATCGCCTGGGACGATATGGAGAGTTTTCATTCAACAGGGACCATAACCTGATACAGTGTTACCCATTCTGTATCGGATTCCGACCAAAATCTAGCCCGGCTGAACACCGTGTTTCGCGAGAGGGTGGCTTTTCATCCCATCCGCGGACCGGAGGGCCGTGGCCGCGGCGGCGGCGGTTCCCACTTGGGGCGCAAAGCGGCTTGCTTTCGCTTTTCCTCAGCCAGCTTGGCGGCTTCACGGCGTGCCGCCTCGGCCTGCTCCTGGGCAAGCCGCGCTGTCTTCATGGCCTCATTCCGGGTAGCCAGCTGCTCGGCATGGCTCAGAATTCGCTCGATTTTATACGCCGTGTTGATGCCCGCGTCTCTGAAGTTGAATGGTCCCTTAAGCCGTATCTCCGCGGCTTTTTGGAAGGCAGCAAATTCCGCGACCAGGCCCTTGTCCACCCGGATTGGCGCCCAGAGCTGTCCAACTTTTTCGATCACTTCGATCTCATATTGCGTTAGCTTGATAGCGTCGGGAATGGGCATAACGGTTAGGTCCCCAGCCCCAGCCAGCCGCAGCCGTTCGACGGCCGCCAGAGCTTCCGGCGTCAAACCAGGTATCTCGGTTGCCTCCCGCCTCCGCTCGATCTCCAGCTTGGCCCTGACGTTCATGCGGCGTAGCTCGTGCATCTTACGCGGCTGGGTCAATTGGTTAGGAATTGCTCTGGCCGCGATATCAGCACCCCAGCGCTCGCTCCACGAACGTTCGGACGAGAAGATGCCTATCCTGCCCCGCAACCGGCCAAGTGCCTTTGGCCCTTGCTGCCTGAGGATGTCGGCAACCTTCTCCTCGCTACCTTGCTCCTGCAGCAGCGCCTCCAGCCGGTCCCATGCTTTGGCGGGATCGCGATAGGCATCGGCGAGATGGGGTTGCATGTGATCGCGCAGCTTCACCGGGTTGCCGGCAAGCTCTGTGACTTCCTGCTCGGTCACTGGCCGGTAGGGCACGGCCGGCACGATCGGTGGCAACTGCTTGCGGGCATCTTGCCGCGCCTGGCGCGCTGCAAAGGCCGCAATTCGCTCCCCCATGGATGTGAATACCGGGTGCGATGGTTCCGGCGGTGCGGAACTGGCTAGCGCCTGCCGCAAGGTATCCAGGAACACATCGCGATTTATGGGAGGCTGCGCTGTCGGTATGGATGGCGACGGAACACTCTTGGCTTCAACCATGACCGGCGCCGGCTTGAGCGTTGGTGCGGGCGCCACCACGATCGGCGCCAAGCCCCGTAGCTCGGCAAAGGCAATGATTGGATCGCTGTCCGTCGCCTCGTAGTCGAGCGTCGTGTCCTTGGCGCGCTCGCGGCCCAGCCGGTCACGCAAATGCTCTGCCGACCGGAAATCCTCTTCGCTCCAATGCAACCGGGCGGCATGCCGGTGCCGGGTCAGTGCCACATAGGCCAAATGCCGGTCCATCCCAGGTGTGGCCAGCACATGCGCCTGGTCAACGGTCGCACCCTGGTTCTTGTGGATCGTCGCCGCGTAGCCGTGCCCGATATCGGCGTAATCCGCGAGGTCGAAGACAACCTCCCGGCCGGGGCCCGCACCCGTCTTGCCATCGAGCACAACCGTCAGCCGCTCGCCCACGATCCCGGTCAGCGTGCCCAGCGTGCCGTTCTTCACGCCGGCGCCGCCAAGCCCCCCCTCGTTGCGCAGGAAGTAGATGCGCTCGCCCTCGGCAAAGGGCAGCACGCCGCTCTCAGTCCGCAGCAGCCGATCCGGCCCAAGCTCGCCGGCGGATCGCCGAATCGCCCGCGCCGCCTCGTTCAACGCCCGCACATCCGCGCGCTCGTGTGCCAGGATCAACTGACTTTGCTCGGGCTTCTGCCGGCGCGCTTTCTGCCAGGCGGCGATCACGCCG
The DNA here is from genome assembly GCA_026225015.1 of Alphaproteobacteria bacterium. Lineage (GTDB taxonomy): Bacteria > Pseudomonadota > Alphaproteobacteria > Acetobacterales > Acetobacteraceae > Acidocella. The sequence goes on along the minus strand of JAMFRY010000081.1, from coordinate 5,738 downwards.
GCCCGTGCCACGTCACGCGTCGCATGCCGGTGCACCAGGCCGGCATTCTCATAGCGACCCAGCGCGGCTTCCGTTCGCGCCGAAGCAAGCTCCTTGGTCGCCTCCCGCTGCCATGGCACCAGTTGCCGTTGCGGCTCCTTGATCGCGACGACGCCGGCATGCTCGGCAATTTTCCGGAACGCGGCCCCGGCCTCGATCGCCTGCAGCTGCTCGGCATCGCCGATCAGCACCAGCTTGGCACCCGCCTCGTGCACCCGGTCCAGCAAGCGGCCCATCTGCCGCGAGCCCACCATCCCGGCCTCGTCCACCACGAGAACGTCTCGCGCCGTCAACGGATCGCGTTCCTTGTTCCAGCCGAACTCCCAGGAGGCGATGGTCCGGCTTTCGATCCCACTGCCGCGCTGCAGCCCCTCGGCCGCGATGCCCGCAAGTGCCGCCCCCCTCACCCGGTAGCCCTGCGCTTGCCAAAGCTCGGCGGCGGGCGCGAGCAGCTCGCTCTTGCCGCCGCCAGCGATGCCAGACAGCACCACAAGATCCCGCGCGCGGGTCACATGCTTGTACGCCAGCAGCTGTTCCTCGGTGATCTTCCAGCCCTTGCCTTCGCCCGGATCAAGCCGCTGCGTGAGATCCACCCGATGTGTGGTGCGGCGGGTCAGCGCCGTTGCGGTTGCGACCATCCGCGCCTCGATCTGCACCATCTCTTTTGTGGAGTACCGGTCCCAAGCGCGGCCGTCCTTGCCGACACGCACCAACTCGGGCGAGGCTATGATCTTGGCCATAACGGCGGCGAATTGCTCAGCGCCATCCGAGTGCCGGTGCACCAGCCGCGCCATATCCGCCCGCGTGAAAGTACTCTGCTGCAGCGTCAGCGCCTGCAACGCCAGCTCCGGGTTCGCCAGCAACCGCTCGCCATTGCGCCGCGCGATTGCTCGATGCTCATCGGCCCGTTCCGCATCTTCGCCCCGCACAGCGCGGCGGGCGCCCGCGGGGCCGATCTTGTTTTGCGGCTCAAGGTCGAGGCCCTGGTCAAAATGCGAACGGTGATCGATCCGCACGTCATGGCCCAGTTCGATCAGCCGCGCATTCGCCATCTCCGCCCAGCGCTCGCGCCACACACCCAGCAACGCTTTGTCGTTCCAGGCCCGCTCCTTGTATCCAAAGCCCGCCTGCTCGGTGGCCTGAACCCGGCGCAGCCCCAGCCGCAGCCGGGCCGCCGCGATCAGCCGGGCAAGCCGTCCCGCTGGCGCTGCAAGGCGATGACCGTCACCTCGATCGAATCGACCTTCGAGATCAACTGTCGCTGCCGCGCCTCGATCGTCAGCAACAGCTTGATGATGGTCCGGATCGGGTCCTCCTCGTCGGTCTCCTGCAGCAGCGCCAGAATTTCTTGCGCCTTGCGGTGCGCGCCTTCGGCCTCGCTCAGAATCTTGTCCTCGACCGGTTTCTCCATATCCTCTCCTCTCGATGCCGCCGGCTGGATCAATGCGCCGCATGGTCAGCAGCACATGCGCGTGCGGCTGCTCCGTGCCGTCTTTCGCTCGCCCCCGGTGCACATTGAGATCGGCAACCATCCCGCGCTGCACGAACTGCTCGCGGACAAAATCACGCGCGAGCCGGATCGCCTCGGCCTCGCTCAGCTCGCGTGGCAGCGCGATTTCGATCTCGCGCGCCAGTACCGCATCGCAGCGCTGTTCGACGGCGGTGACCTCGTTCCACAAGGTCTCGCGGTCCAGCCAGCGGGTGGGTGCCTCCGGCGGCAGCAGAATTTCTGAATGTACGACACCAAGTTTGGCGAGAAAATTCTGTATTCGTCCCAGCTCGGCATCGTAGAGTGCCTCGGCGGCGCGGTAGGCGGCAGCCGCGATGACGCTGCGCCCCTTGGAGCGTTGAATCACTTTAGCCTGCAGGTGATAAATCGCCATCGGCCCGGTCCGCGCGCTATTTCCGGCCGAAATCCTACCCTCGGAAACCCACATAGCGCAAGCTATGTTTAAGCGCGCATTTCACTGACCCGCTACGCTTCGCTCCGCCGGTCAAAATGACGCGTTTCTGGGGACGAATGGCGCCAGCCCAACGCATGCTGCTGCGCCAGCTCGCTTAAATGAGTCTCGGGGGCCCGAATTTATTGCGGTACGGGTAGCTCGGCCTCACGCAGAGAATGAAAACAATAAGTTCGTAGATGACCAAGGAGGCAGATAGGATCACGAGGCCGTGAAGCACGAGCAATGGGTGTCCAAATTTCGACGCGAGCAAAGCATGGTGGCGACCGGCAAGAAAAGTGAGCACCACTGAAAGATCGATGGCGAGAATAAAAAACCCCGCGCCGACCCACCACCCGGAACGGCCGACGTCATGTAACCGCCGAACCTGCAAGGCAATACTCGGAAGAAAAGCGCTAATGGTTATCAGGAGTAGGATCACGTAAAGCCACACCAGGAGGGTGTGCTCTGGCTTCGCGGTCCCTTTCGATAGATGGTCAATGGCCCGGCGCCCCGCACCCAATAGCCCCACGAAAAGGTTGAAGTACCAAAATTCGCGTCGCGTCGCCCTGCCCTCAAATGAGAAGTAATTCCGGTAGGCCGAAATTATCGCAGCTACAAAATTCACCTGATCAACCTCCAAATCGCCAGCGTTACGTGGCGACGGGCTTAGTGCCGACCCTATGAAGGCTTCTTAAACAAGGCGGCACCCCTGCACGCGACGCAAGCAACATTGTCGAGCCTCACCAAGTATAGGGCCTCATCTTCAGCAGGTAGCCGGGACTCTGAGGGCAACCGGCAAAAGGGCTGGGCGCCGCGGGCCAAGCACATCGAAACGCGAGTGGCGATCAAAAAATTTCGTCCATTCGCAAAATACTTCTCTCCACTCGCTTCGTGTCCGGAGATCGTTTCCGGACCACCAACGGAGAAGTTTTATGAAACACAAACCTGTAGACTACAGCACCCAAATGCAGAGCGCCGAGGAGCGGCGACGCCAGGAAGAAGCCAAGCTGGAAACCAAACTGCTCGCGGAAAAGGAGCGAGAGAAAAAACTCCGCAACGCGCAAGCCAAAAGCTACGGCGAGGTCGTGCAGGAAATTTTCCCGCGCGGCATCACCATCGACCTGCTCGCCGGGCTCCTGCTCGACGGCCGGGACCGCCTGCAGGCCAACACTAAACTGGAAGCGGAGTGGGCCATGCGCGGCGCCGATTACTTTCGACCCGCCAATCCCCAGCGCAAGCCGCCGGCTGGAACAACCGGGGCAACCGGCAATGGGAATTCCGGAAATGGCCATGATCGAAAGGAGCCTGCTTCAAATGGACAGGACCCGCATGGAGATGCCCGGCATGGGGATGCCCCGCATGGACATGCCCAGCCTGGAAAGTCACCAGAACCCCCTGCCCTGCAGCCGGCACGCGCTCGGCCTGCGGCTGCGCCAGGAACTCCGGACCTGCTGGGCGGGCTTGCGCCGGATCGCCCAGGCCAAAGCACGCCGGCGGAAGATGAAGGCGATGACGGGGGATCGTGACTGGCAGATGGCCAGGCGGGCAAGAACCCGGCTGCTCATCGAGTATGGCGGGCTCATCGTGAAGGCGGGGCTCGGTGACTTGCTGAAAGACGACCGCGCCACCTTGCTCGGCGGTCTGCTCAGCCTGCGCGATCAGATCATCGGGCTGGACGCCGATCAGCCCGAAACCGTCAAACAGCGCTGGAAGCGCCGGGGCCTGCGGGTCTTCGACGAGGACCGCGCCGGTGCAGAAAAAGCGGGCGACCGGAAGGAGGCGGAGTCCAACTCGGCCTGACCGAGGGCGATATCCTTAGCCGTCATGAGCCGGGGGAGTCTGGCTGGTCGTGAAAAACCTCGGTCGGGTACGGCGCGGAAACCGCCGTATCCGACCGACATTTTCGCCCCAGCCACGGCAGGTGGAGGTGGCCCGAAACGCTGGAACCGCTCGAACCGTCTTATCCCCTTAGCCGCTTATGCGGGGGTGCCACATCCCATGGCGGTGTGCGCCAGAGCGAGCGCGGAGCGGGAGCCGCGTAGCGCGGCCCGCAAGGGCCGTCTGGCGCAGGCACGCTGCTCCCACAGCGGCCCGCAGGGCCGCCGATGATGGATAAATCGCGGAGCGATTTTCCGGCTAGGTTTGGGGACGGAGACTCGTGAGTGGGGTTATTTTGTCTCCATTGCTGATTTCAGACGGGCGAGTGCCAGGTCTAGCCCAGTTGGTTGCGCGGATTTCGGTGTGTCAGGTTCTTTAATAAGGGTAGAAGAATCTTGATTCAGGGTTCCAGGGGGATTTTCCGACTTGGAAGTTGAAGGAAGGGACGCACCGCCTGCCGCCTCCCCTCCCCTACTTTGCTCCGGCACCACGGCGCCAAGCATTGGGTCGCGGAAGGTGTAGGCGTTGCTGGTGCGGATCAGCCGCGAGCGCAGCGCCACTTTCCCGAACAGATCCAGCTCGCGGAACTGCACCCGAATTAGCCGGTTCACCCAGGTCAGGATGTTGGCCAGCTCCAGCGCCTTGATCGCCTCGTAAACCGTGTCACGGCAGCACTGGGCGCGCGCCGCGATCGTCTCGTAGCTCGAGAAGCAGCGCCCGTTCTGGCTGTTGTGGAAGCCCCAGAGCAACGCCTCCAGCACCTCGATCGTCGCCCGGGTCAGCGGGCCGCGGTGCTGGCCGGGCTGGCGATGCCGCGCCGACCAGGCGCGGGCATAAACCATGATCCGCGCCTTGGCGTTCCGGTCCAGAGGCTGGCACCGCCCCTGCCCGAAAACCTTCTCGCGCCGCCGGCGAAAACCCGCCGGCAATGCCGCAATCGCATCCATCAAAATCTCCGTCAGGTTGCGCACAACCCGCCGAAGCCAGCCGGAAATCGGCACAAGTCCGCCCGTGGCAAGATTTCACTTGCAAAAGACGGAAAGGTAAGGGTAAACGAGTTTACCAGACATCGCTTTCCCCGGCCCGTGCCGGTATGCACGGCCCGCCCCCTCGGCGGGTTTTGCTATTTCTGGGCTATAGTTCTCCAGCCAGAATGTTGATCCCGCGCGGCAGCGACCATCGCTCCCACGCCCTAGAGAACGAAACGCGACTCGCACGTTGCACCCCAGGTCGGCGTATTCCGAAGCAGCTAGCCGCGAATGTCCAGAATTTTCAGCTTTATTGCTGAACAGCCCATGTTTCCAAGCCGAACAGCACTTTATTATTCACTATTTCAATAATTCACAACTTTATGAATTCATAAAGTTATGAATGATGCCGCCCGCGCTTTCCTCTGATATCAGCATCTGTAACGGTAATGCCGAGGCTGCGGATCGCCTGAAGCACAAGTGCACGAAGGCTCTGCCCTTCCTCCGCAGCCTTCAGAGCAAGTTGCTTACGAACGCCGGCCGGGATCAGCACTTGAAGCGGTACCTCAGCCTCGACTACGGCCACCACCCTACCGCTGCCCCTATGTGTATGTGCAGCTGGTTCCAAACCCCCGGCTGGTTCTTGAGGTTCGACTGCCGTTGCTGGCGGAGCGGAACGGAGTAACGCTCCGAGCTTTTTACTGGTCATATCACGGCCTCTCTTCTATTCTTTAATTCATGATTTTCTAATTTCATGATTTCATGCGCGATGGCTGCGATATCCCGTGCGGCCGCACCGTCCGGTTGGTGCCGCTTGATGGTTGCTCTAGAGTAACCGTTGCCGATGAGTAACCAAGCCGCTGACGCGATCTTCGACGCCCTGGGTGAGCCCGTGCGCCGCCGGATCCTC
>JAMFRY010000080.1 GCA_026225015.1 Alphaproteobacteria bacterium | reverse complement strand
GCCACCATCGCCCCCATCACTGCCCGGTTAGCCGAAGCGGCACGGCACGAACTCACGCTCTCTGCTCTGGTCAACCGCGCGTATGGATTAACACCGGAAGACGAAGCCCTGGTTTGGGCGACCGCACCACCACGCATGCCGATCGCCGCTCCATTATAACCAGCAGGCAGTAGCACGGAGCCAAATTCAGTGAAGCCTGTTGGTCAGGTCATCATCAAATCTCTGCGCTGTGCCCTCGCGCTACCAGGACCCGATAGTCGCCGGCAGTGGGTGAACATCGATGCCCGCCATCAAAACTGGCGATATCCGGAGAGCGGTAGGCCATGATCCTCCACATGTGCGTTCCAGGCCGCTATCGCGGTTTTGTTTTCTTGATGCCAAAGTTCCGCGCGCCGGCCTGCGACAGCCCTATCCTGCTTGGCTTTGGCTTCCATCGAGCCCACTCCCCAGTCCCCATCTAACAGAAGTTTTTTGTTTCTTTTTTTCAAAAAAGAAATCCTTTCTTCCTTCAATGCGCGCTCCCCCAATTCTGCCCGATGCCGGTTTCCACCTGCAGCGGCACGGACAAACTTGCCGCGTTCTGCATGATGGTTTGCGCGATGGCGGCGGTGGCTTCTGCTTGTGCTTCCGGGGCTTCGAAGAGCAGTTCGTCATGCACCTGCAGGATCAGCCGGGCCGAGAGGTTTGCCTCCCGCAAGGCTTTCGGCAGGTTGATCATGGCGCGTTTGATCACATCCGCGGCGCCGCCTTGGAGGGGGGCGTTGATGGCCTGGCGTTCGGCGTAGGAGCGCAAGCCGTGCATCTTGTCCTTGATGCGCGGGATCCAGCAGCGGCGCCCGAACGGGGTGAGTACAAAGCCGAACTCGCGCGCCTGCTCCTTGGTGTTTTCCATATATTCGCGGATTTCAGGATAGCGCTTGAAATAGGCGTCGATATAGGTTTTGGCCTCGCCCCCGGTGATGTTCAATTGCCGCGCCAGGCCGAAGGCGGAGATGCCGTAGATGATGCCGAAATTGATCGCCTTCGCCCGCCGGCGCGTCGCACCATCCATTTGCGCGATGGGAATACCGAACACTTCCGATGCGGTACGGGAATGAATGTCCTCGCCCTTCGAGAAACTCTCCTTCAGCGCCGGAATATTGGCGACGTGCGCGAGCAGCCGAAGCTCGATCTGCGAGTAGTCGGCGGATACCAGACGGTATCCGGGTGCAGCGATGAAGGCCTTTCTGATCCGCGCCCCTTCCTGGGTCCGGATCGGGATGTTTTGCAAGTTGGGGTCGTTGGAGGAGATGCGGCCGGTGGTCGTTGCCGCCATGGCGAAGCTGGTATGCACGCGCCCGGTTGCGGGGTCGATTTTTTCCACCAGCGCGTCGGCATAGGTGGATTTGAGTTTGGCGAGCTGCCGCCAGTCCAGCACACGCTGCGCAATGTCCGCGCCCTGTTCGGCCAGGCCATCCAGCACGCCGGAATCGGTTCCCCAGGCGCCAAGCTTGCTCTTTTTGCCGCCGGGCAGCTTCAGCACCTCGAACAGGATTTCACCGAGTTGCTTCGGGCTCCCAATGTTAAAATTCTGGCCGGCGAGGCGGTGGATTTCAATCTCGATCTCCGCCATTCGGCCCTCGAAATCCTTCGACATTGCCTGCAAATCCGCCCGATCCACCAGCACGCCGGCCTCCTCCATGGCGACCAGCACGGAGATCAATTTGCGGTCGGTCAATTCATACAGCGCCAGGGCTTTGTTGCCACGCAATTGCGGTTTCAGCGCCAGCCAGAGCCGCAGTGTCACATCCGCATCCTCCGCCGCATAGGCGGTGGCGCGGTCCAGCTTCACATCCGCGAAGCTCAGCCGGTTACGGCCGGTGCCGGTCACCTGCTCGTAGGGCATCGGCGTGTGGCCCAGATGCAGCGTGGAGAGTTCATCATGTCCATGCGCATGCCGGCCGGCATCCTGCGCATAGGAGATCAACATCGTATCATCCAGCGGCGTTATTGTTTCGATTCCGGATCGGTTGAGCGCTTCCAAAGCGAATTTTGCGTCATGCATGATTTTCAGCACGCTGGCGTCGACCAGCAGCGGCAGCAGCGCCGCCACAAGCTCCGCTTCCGGCAATTGCGGTGCATCTTCCAGGCTTAAATTATGCGCAACCGGAATATAAACCGCCTCGCCCGGCGCGGTGGCCAATGCGATACCCACCAGCTTGGCCGTAAAACTGTCCAGCCGGTCGGTTTCCACCTGTAGCGCGAACCTTCCCGCCGCCCGCGCCTTGGCGATCACCGCCTGCAGCGCCGCAATTTCCGTCACCGTATCGTATCCGGCAAAACTCTGCGCCGCCACCGGCTTCGCTTCCGCGATGGCGCCAACTGAGACCGCGGGCGTAGCTTCGCCACCGCTATCCAGCAACGCCAGACGATGCTTGATGCTTTTGAAATTCTGCGTGTCCAGGAACGCGCCCAGCACTTTATCCTCCCAATGCCGGAGGACCAGATCTTCGATCGGCGCCGGCAAGGGCGCATCGTCGCGCAGGATGACGAGTTGCTTGGAAATCCGCGCCTTGTCCGCGTGTTCGATCAGCATGTCCCGGCGCTTCGAAGGCTTCATCGAAGGCGCCGCCTCCAGCACCGCTTCCAGCGAGCCGTACTCGTTGATGAGCTGCGCCGCACCTTTCGGCCCGATCCCCGGCACGCCCGGCACGTTATCTACCGAATCGCCGATCAGCGCCTGCACCTCGATCACCTTATCCGGCGTCACCCCGAATTTCGCCGCCACCTCGGCCAGGCCGATTGGGATGTTCTTCATCGGGTCCAGCATCGTTACCGACGGTCCCAGAAGCTGCATCAAATCCTTGTCCGAGGAGACGATGATCGCCTCGCCGCCGGCCGCTTTCGCCGCCTTCGCATAGGCCGCGATCAAATCGTCCGCCTCCCAGTCCGCAAGCTCGATTGAGGGCAGGCCGAAGGCGCGGGTGGCCTCCCGGATCAAGGCGAATTGCGGGATCAGTTCCTCCGGCGGCTCCGGCCGGTGCGCCTTGTACTGGTCGTACATGCGGTTGCGGAAGGTTTGGCTGCCGGCGTCGAAAATCACCGCCAGATGCGTGCCGGTATGCTCCTTCATCAGCCTGGTGATCATGTTGCAAAAGCCGAACACCGCGTTTACCGGCGTGCCGTCCGGGCGGCTCATTGGGGGTAAGGCATGAAAGGCGCGGAAAATAAAGCCCGAGCCGTCCACCAGCACCAGCCGCAGGGGAGTGGCGATTTCGGCCTGCGCGCTCAATGCGCCTCATGCCCCGCGCCGGCTTCCAATACGAACAGCCGGGAGCAATATGGGCACATGATCTGTTGCTCAGCCAAATCCGGCGAGATCCGGAGAAAAACTTTCGGATGCCCGTATGCGCCATTGCCGCCATCGCAGGAGACGGAGCGGGTTTTAACGTGTATAATTTCAGTTGGGGTGTTGGAGCCTTCCGGCATAATATCGCGCCTCGCTGGTTAAGGATTTTTTACTCCCCGATGATAGCCACAAAAGCGATGGCGACAAAGTTTTTGCTCCTGCTTGTCCTTGCCAGCCTGTGCGCCTGCGCCATTCCCTTTGGCGTGCCGCGCGGCAGCCCTGGACATCCCATCATCACCAGCGGCTTTTTCGACCTGCCAGACGGCGCCAAACTGCCCTACCGGCTGTATCCCGCAATCGGCCCCACAAGCGCCGTGGTGCTGGCGCTGCATGGCTATACCGATAGCCGGGATGGCTGGTTGATGCTCGCAACCGTGCTCAACGCCCAAGGCATTACAGTTTATGCGCCGGATCAGTCGGGCTTTGGCGCCACCGAAAATCGTGGCGCCTGGCCGGGCACCGGCACGCTGGTAAACCAGGCCCGCGACATGGCCGTTCAACTCCATAGCCAACATCCGGCGCAAAAGCTCTTCGTCATGGGCGAGAGCATGGGCGGCGCCATCGCCATC
>JAMFRY010000079.1 GCA_026225015.1 Alphaproteobacteria bacterium | reverse complement strand
GTGCTGCCGTCGCGGTGATCGGCCCGAACAAATGCCGCAGCGCGTGCAGCATGTGCGAGCCATTATTGCGGGCTACGCTCACGCCAAGTCCGGATTTGCCGAACCACGTATAGGGAAAGCCCGGCGCGATCTCCAGAAAGAAGGACATCTGCCAGTCGCACTGCACCTGAAAGACCTCGCCGATCTCCCCGGCATCGATCAATTCTTTCATCAGCCAGAGATGCGGCAGCCCGAGCAGGCTGGTGGCCGCGCCGCCCTGTACCCCCTTCGCGGCACGCAACGCCTCTAATTGCGCGGCAACCTCGTAGGATTCGGCAAACGGCATCTGGTTGATGACATGCTTGCCGGCGTTCAACGCGGCGGTGACCATTTTGGCGCGCAATACCGGGTTGGTACCCACATCGATAATGTCAATCTCCGGATCGGCGCACATCGCCTCATAATCCCAGAACGGCCGGGCCACGCCGAACTGTCTGGCCGCCGCCTCCGCCGTCTCCCGCCGCGACGTGCAGATGGAAGTGACCTCCACATCATCGGGCAACGTCCGCCAGGCCGGCAGATGCGCCGCAGCACCCCAATTGGCACTGATAATGCCGACCTTCAGCCTACCCTGACCCGTTTTCACCACGTCGCCCTCCATCTCTCGCCTTTGCCGCATTTGATGACCCAAGGCATCCGCATGCGCAACGCCGGCGTGATCGCGGCGACGATAGCCGGCGTCTTGGTGGCAAGGTTCTGGCCAATGGCGCCTATGCGCGCTAGTAACTCATAAAGCGTCAACCAATATCGGGTGAGGGAATGAAATGACCGGCAAAATAATCGTCATTACCGGCGCCAATGGGGGTCTCGGCCGCACGCTCGCCCAGCGTTTCGCCAATGACGGCGAGAAGCTGGTGCTGCTCGGACGCAATCTCTCGAAGGTGCAAAAACTCGCCGAACAGCTCGGGGAACCCGCCATCGCGATCACCTGCGATGTCACCTCGCCGGATTCGGTGCGCGCCGCCTTCGCGGAAATCGCCCAAACCTACCCCAGCATCGACGTGCTCATCAACAATGCCGCGGTCTTCCAGCCTTTCCTGATCGAGGAGGCCTCCGATGCGCAGATCATGGGATCGCTGCTGACGAATCTGGCCGGGCCGATCCTGTGCAGCCGCTCCGCCATCCCGGTGCTCAACCGCGGCGGCCACATCATCAATCTCAGCTCGGAATCCATCGAGGTCCCGTTCCCGCATCTGTCTTTGTACCAATCCACTAAAGCCGGCCTCGAGGCCTTTTCGCTGCAATTGAAGCGCGAACTCGAAGATCTGGGCCGCGGCGTCCGCGTAACGGTGGTGCGCGCCGGCCAGATGTACGGTCCTGACAACAGCATCGAGATGGACCCGATCGCGCATAAGCGGTTTTTCGAGGCGGCGGTGAAACGTGGCGTGAATTTCGCCGCGCGGGGCATTACGCTCTATAGTTCCACGACTGATATTTTCCGCCTGGTGCTCGACCTGCCGCAGGATATTCATATCGATACAATCAAGTTCGAAAGCCGCGTGCCAACAGAATAACGCGCCCGCAAACTGGCCAACAATGAGAGGACGTTCAAAATGATCTTTGAGGATGGCAAACTCTATATCGACGGCAAGCTCCGCGAAGCCGGTAATGGCGCCAAATATGAGGATATCGATCCC
>JAMFRY010000078.1 GCA_026225015.1 Alphaproteobacteria bacterium | reverse complement strand
GCAAGGCTGCTGTGACCAAGGAGCTTGTTTCCATCCGCCTGGACCGTATCGTACTGGAGAAGTTCCGCTCGCTCGGGCCGGGCTGGCAGACCCGAATTAACGCGGTGCTGGAAGCGGCTGCGAAGGATATTTAAAGCGGATAGGCGCCCCTCATAGCGGCGCCCTTTTCCGATCCCTGCCTTTAGGCCGCGTCATCCGATTTGCGGTCCGCGCGCTTGCGGGCATTCGGGTCCAGATGCCGCTTGCGCAGCCGCACCGCGCCTGGGGTGACTTCCACCAGCTCGTCATCCTCGACATAGGCGATCGCCTGTTCCAGCGACATTTGGCGGGGCGGCACCAGCAGTAGCGCCTCGTCCTTGCCGGCGGCGCGGATATTGGTGAGTTTTTTCTCCTTGATCGGATTGATGTCCAGATCATTCTCCCGGCTGTGCTCGCCCAGGATCATGCCGACATAAACTTTTTCCCCGGGCGAGACGAATAGCGCACCGCGATCCTGCAGGGAGAACAGCGAATACTGCACGGCCTCGCCATCGGCCGAGGAGATAAGCGCGCCGTTGCGGCGGCCCTCGATCGCGCCGCGCCACGGGCCGTAGCCGGCGAATAAGCGGTTCATGATGCCGGTGCCGCGGGTATCGGTTAGGAACTCACCGTGATAGCCGATCAGCCCGCGCGAGGGAATGCGGAAGGTCAGCCGCTGCTTGCCGCCGCCGGATGGGCGAATATCGGAAAGCTCGGCCTTGCGGCGGGACATTTTATCGACCACCACGCCGGCATAGGGCTCGTCTACATCGATCAGGACTTCCTCATACGGCTCCTCGCGCTCGCCGGTCTCCGGATTGGGGCGGGTCAGCACCTTCGGGCGGCCGATGGTGAGCTCGAACCCCTCGCGGCGCATCTGCTCGATCAGCACGCCAAGCTGCAACTCGCCGCGGCCGGAGACTTCGAAGGCGTCGGTCTCGCTGGAAATGGCCACTCGGATGGCGACATTGCCTTCGGCTTCCGCCATCAGCCGGTCGCGGATCTGCCGGGAGGTGACCTTTTTACCTTCTCGGCCGGCCAGCGGGCCGTCATTGATGCGGAAGGTCATGGAGAGCGTCGGCGGGTCGATCGGCGTGGCGGGCAGGGGGCCGGGCAAATCGTGCGAGCCGATCGTCTCCGGCACCGTGGCGTCGGTTAAGCCCGCGACCGCGATGATGTCGCCGGCATGCACCTCTTCCACCGCCACGCGCTCCAGGCCGCGGAAAGAGAGCAGTTTGGTCAGCCGGCCGGTTTCCACCACCGTGCCGTCCAGCCGGTAAACTTTCACTGGCATGTTGAGGGTGCCGCGGCCCTGCTCGACCCGCCCAGTCAGCACGCGGCCGAGAAAGGGGTCGGATTCCAGGATCGAGGCGACCATGCCGAATGGCGCGGTAATGTCCAAATCCGGCGCCGGGACATGGCTGAGGATGAGGTCGAATAGCGGGTTGAGGTTTTCGTGTGGGTCATCGAGGTTTCGCACCGCCCAGCCCTGCCGGCCGGAGGCGTAGAGCATCGGGAAATCGAGCTGCTCGTCGGTGGCGCCCAAAGCTGCGAACAGGTCGAAAAGCTCGGTATGGACTTCATCGGGTCTGGCATCCTGGCGGTCGATCTTGTTAACCACCGCAATTGGCTTCAGGCCGCGGGCGAGCGCCTTGCCGAGCACGAATTTGGTTTGCGGTAGCACGCCTTCGGCGGCGTCCACCAGGATGACGGCGCCGTCCACCATGTTGAGAATCCGCTCAACCTCGCCGCCGAAATCAGCATGGCCGGGGGTATCGACGATGTTGATGCGGGTATCCTTCCAGACCACCGAGGCGACCTTGGCGAGAATGGTGATGCCGCGTTCCTTTTCCAGATCAATGCGGTACACAGCCCGCTCGGCAACCGCGGCATGGGCGTGGAACGCGCCGGATTGCTTGAGGAGCTGATCGACCAGTGTGGTTTTGCCATGATCGACATGGGCGATGATGGCAATATTGCGGATATTCGGCACGGGCATCGGGTGAACCTGACAGTTAGCGCGAATGGCGCCCGCGCACCCGGCGGGCGCGAAGGGGGCCGATCACTCGTAAAAACCCGCCCCGCATAGCCATATTGCATCGCAAAAGCGAGGGCCAAAAAAGAATGGGCGCCCTGCGGCGCCCATTCTTTGCGTTATATTTTGGAGATATTGGCGAAAATTTCCGGGTTATGACCCGCCGGCGGTGCTGGCGGCTTGCTTGATGTCATCCGAAGCCTTGGAATAATTGCCCCCTTGCAAAGCCTGGCGGGCGCTCTCGATGGCCTGAACGGGCGCGGAATCATCCGCAGCAATCTGGCCTTGTGGTATCGACCGGTCCAGCAGACGGGTTTCGGCATGGCTCAACGCGTCATCGGCCAGCGAGACATTGTGATGCCCGATCGCGGATTTGGCGATATGCAGATAGGCGGTGGCGCTGGCATCCTGCGGCAGCGCGGCCGAGGATCCCGGCGAGCCGGACCAATGGCGGCGGTGGTGAAGTCCCGTACTGGCGCCGGTTGCCGGCTCGCTGGCGTTGGGGACGGCTGCAACCTGCGTAGCCGAACTGGAATTCGGTGCCGTTTTGCCAGGCGAGGCGTTGGCGGCGGCGGCGGTGACGTCCGGGGCGTTAACAGCGCCACTGGGCGCCGGCGACGCGGCGCTGCCCTTCGGGGTGGCCGCGCTGGAAAGGCTCGTCGTGCCCGCACTTGAGCTTGTCGGCGCCATATTTCCGGGCGAGGCGTGGGAAGGTGATGCCTGTGGCGAGGAGATCGAACCGGTCGGCGCGGGGGCGGTGGTCGAGGCCGTGGTAGGAGCGCTCTGGGCGAAGGCGATGCCGGTGGTGATAAGCAAGGCGGTGGAAGCTAGCAAGATCGTGCGCATCAACGTCTCCTGATGGATGAGTTTTGGGTAATTTGTTGCTCAGGATTTGGGATCGCGCGATTTGGCCGCAAGTTTTATCGCTTGGCCCAGGGATTAAATCGGCGTTATCGTTTCGTAAAGCTAAAGCTGCGATGAACCCCAGGAAATCTTCATCGGGGCTGAACAGTTTTGCGATTTGCCTTAAGGATTCTGCTTTTCTGGCTGTGTGGTTTCGGCTTGGGTTTTGCAGATACGGTGCAGCTCTTCACCCCGGCAATGCCAGGCTTGCAGGGTTCGGCGGCGCTTGCCTGTGGCGCGGCGGGGCGCGCGGCCGAGCATGCGGCCAGCCTGCCCGCCAATCTGCTGGTATCGATCGGGTTGGTGGAATCGGGCCGGGCGGACCCGATGAGCGGGCGCGTCGCCGCCTGGCCGTGGACCGTGAATGTGGATGGGGCAGGGCATTATTTTGCCAATGAGCAGGACGCCGCCGCCTTTGCGGGGCAAGCGGAATCCGCCGGCGCGCGCGACGTTGATGTTGGGTGCTTTCAGATCAGTCTGGAGAATCACGCAGGTGCGTTTACCTCCCTCGACGCGGCGTTCGATCCTGCCGCCAATGCGGCGTATGCTGCGCATTTTCTTAACGACTTGAAAGTTCAAAGCGGAACATGGGAGAGCGCGATCGCGGATTATCATTCGGCCTGGCCGGAATTTGGGGTGCCATACCGGCGCCGTGTTTTCTCGGCTTGGCAGAACCTCGGTGGCGCGCCGGAGGATGCCGCCTCGGCCCCGTTTATGCTGCCGGACCTGTCGGTGATCCTTGAGGGGCCGGCGGCGCGTGAAGTTCGCGTGATCACCATGGACGGGGAAGCCGCGCCTGAGCCGGCCGCAGCTGGGCCAGCGGCAACCGGTCTGTCAACGCAAAGATGGTTGCCGCGGGTGATCACGCCGTGAATCATTAATGGAATGGAAAACTCCATCCGCTAGTTTTTCTCAAATACGGCTTTGAGGATTTTGAACGGTGGCAAATGTGCTTGGGGTGAGAGCGAGTTCTGGTGCGCCGCTGGCTGCGCCCGTGCCTCGCCGCAACTTCATTGGTTTTGTCAGCGATCAGGCCAGCGCCGAGTTATTGCACGAGGCATTGGCGCCGGCCTTTCCCAAAGGCAATGAACTCCACGTCGTCGGCTTTCGCGCCGCGCTGAATTTACTTGCCGGCATGAAGACGCCTGAAATCGTGTTGATCGATCTCACCGGCGAAATGTTGCCGCTGAATGCGATGCAAGATCTGGCGGAGGTCGTCGAACCAGGTACGACCATTCTTGCCATTGGCGAGAACCGGGATATGAGCTTCTACCGCGAGGCTACCCGCGGCATGGGCGTGCGGGAATATCTGCACAAGCCGCTGACCAAGGAAAAAATAGAGCAGCATTTTCTCGCCTCGATCACTTCGGGACAGCGCAATCTTGCGGCGCCTCGCGGGGGCAGGATGATTGCCGTTGCCGGCGTTCGGGGCGGGGTAGGGTGCTCAACCATTGCGGCCAATCTTGCCTGGGTGATCGGGATGGAATTGCGCCGGCATACGGTGCTGCTGGATGCCGATCTGCATACCGGAACCGCGGCGCTGGCGCTGAATGTTCAGCCGACCAACGGGCTGCGCACGGCGCTGGAAGTTCCCGACCGGGTGGATCAACTGCTGATCGAGCGAGCGGCACAGCCTGCCGGCGAGCGGCTGCACATTCTGGCGGCGGCCGAACCGCTTGACAGTATCGCCGGATACGCGGTCGGCGCCGGGGCGATGCTCTGCAAGGCCTTGACGATGCGGTACAATTTCATCATCGCCGATGTGGGTACGCGGCCCATGCCGTTTGCCCGCGATTTGCAATTCCTGGCGCAGCAACTCATCATCGTGCTTGATCCCACCATGCTCGCCATCCGGAATCTCGAAAAAATCGCGCGTATGGCGCACGGGCCGACGCAATCGCCCAAGCGGATCCTGGTATTGAACCATGCCGGGCGCGCCGGCGGGTTGAGCCAATCCACCATGGAACAGGCGCTTGGGCTGAGCTTTGATGCGGCAATCCCTGATCTGCCGCGGGTCCTGTCCAAGGCGGCGCATTTTGGTGAGCCGGCGGCGGCATTGAAGGGTGACTTCCGAAACGGCGTTCTGCGTGTCGCCAAGGCGATCGGCGCGAATCTGGACGGATAGACCGGATCAACGCGCAAGGCCGCCGCATGGCTGCCCCTGGGGCGCGGGAGATGGCTGATTAGGTTTCAACGGTAAAATAGGCTATAAAGCAGGTTATTCCGAGCTTCATGGAGCAACTGTTTTTATGACCGAATCCGACGTGCCGCCGCCTATCCAAACTGCGCCAAAAGATGCTGTGCCCGATGATGCGCCCGATGATGCTTATGACGCTGCCTCGATCAGCGTGCTGAAGGGTTTGGATGCCGTTCGCAAGCGGCCGGGAATGTATATCGGCGATACCGATGACGGCTCCGGCCTGCATCATATGGGGTTCGAGATTATCGATAACGCGGTGGATGAGGCACAAGCCGGCTATGCCACGCGCGTCGAGGCTGTATTGAACGGCGATGGCAGCATGACCGTTCGCGATGATGGCCGCGGCATTCCCACCGATATCCATATCGAGGAAGGCATATCTGCGGCCGAGGTGGTGCTTACCAAGCTGCATGCCGGCGGAAAATTCAACCAGAATTCGTACAAGGTTTCCGGCGGTCTGCACGGCGTGGGCGCCGCGGTGGTGAATGCACTTTCGGAATGGATGGAAGTGCGGATTTGGCGCCACGGCATCGAGCATTTTATCCGCTTCGAGCACGGGGTGACGGTTGCGCCGCTGCACGTTGTGGGGCCGGCCGAGCATGTGAACGGAACCGAGGTGTCGTTCAAGCCATCGGCGCGGACCTTCACCCATACCGAGTTCGATTACGCGATATTTGAACGCCGGTTGCGGGAGCTGGCGTTTTTGAACTCCGGATTGAGCATCGAATTGCGCGATGAACGCCATACGCCGCAGCAATCGGCGAAATTTTGTTACGAAGGCGGCGTGGCGGAATTCGCCATCTGGTTGGACCGTGCCAAGACGCCGGTGCTGACAACGCCCATCACCTCGATCGGCGAGGCCAAGGAGCATGGCATCAGGGTGGAATTTTCACTCACCTGGAATGATTCCTATCACGAAACGATGCTGTGCTTTACAAATAATATCCCGCAGCGCGACGGCGGCACGCATCTCGCCGGATTTCGTGCAGCACTCACCCGGGTGGTTTCAAAATACGCCCAAGGGATGAGCAAGAAGGATAATCTGGAGTTGAACGGCGAGGATATGCGCGAGGGCATGACCGCGGTGCTCTCCGTGAAGGTGCCGGACCCGAAATTCTCCTCGCAGACCAAGGATAAGCTGATCAGCTCGGAAGTGCAGCCGGTGGTGCAGGCGGCGGTGGCCGATGCGCTAAGCCACTGGTTTGAAACGCATCCGAAGGAAGCCAGGCTGATTGTGCAGAAGGTGATGGATGCGGCCGCGGCGCGCGAAGCGGCACGCAAAGCGCGCGAGCTTACTCGGCGGAAGGGCATTTTGGATATTTCGACGCTGCCGGGCAAGCTGGCGGATTGCCAGGAACGCGATCCGGCGAAATCCGAATTATTTCTGGTCGAGGGCGACAGCGCTGGCGGCTCGGCGAAACAGGGGCGGGACCGGAAATTTCAGGCGATCCTGCCGCTGAAGGGCAAAATCCTGAATGTCGAGCGGGCGCGGTTTGATAAAATGCTGGGCAGCGCCGAGATCGGCACGCTGATTACCGCCTTGGGCACCGGGATCGGCCGCGGCGAGCCCGAGCAGGGCGGGTTCGACATCACCAAAGCCCGCTATCACCGCATTGTCATCATGACGGATGCGGATGTGGACGGTTCGCATATCCGCACGCTGCTGCTGACATTCTTCTACCGGCAGATGCCGCAGCTCATCGAGCACGGTTTTTTATATATCGCGCAGCCGCCGCTCTACCGCGCCAAGCGCGGCAATGACGAGCGTTATCTGAAAGATGACGAGGCGCTGGAGGTTTTTCTGTTGGAACGCGCGCTTGGCGAGGCGTCGCTGACGGCGGCGGACGGCACGGTTTACACCGGCGAAGCGCTGCGCGCGGAAATGGGCTGGCTGCGGGAAGTCGTGGGCCGGCTGAACGCGCTGAACCGGCTGCTGCCGGTGCCCTATCTGGAACAGATGGCGGTGACGGGCATGTTCTCAGCCGAGTCGCTGACCGATCCGGAACGGGCGCAGGCGCTGGCGGCAAAGCTGGACAGCCTGGCGCTGCCGAGGGAGCGCGGCTGGATTGTCTCCTCGGATGCCGGCGGGATAAGTCTGGGGCGCATGGTGCGCGGCGTGGCGGAACGTTACTCGGTGGATGCGGCGGTATTGCGCACCAGCGAAGCGCGTTACCTGGCGGAGCGCGTGCAGCGGCTTTACGCCATGTTCGGCGCCGATGCGACGCTGCAACTGGATCAGGCCGCCAAGCCGCTTCATGGCCCCGCCCAGCTTTGGGACATCATGCTGGCCTACGGCCGCAAGGGATTGACCATCAACCGCTTCAAAGGCCTTGGCGAGATGAATCCGGACCAGCTTTGGAAAACGACGCTGGACCCGCAGGCCCGCCGGCTGCTGCAGGTGAAAATCTCCGATGCCGAGGACACGGATCAGATTTTCTCGACCTTGATGGGCGATATCGTGGAGCCGCGGCGCGATTTTATTGTGACCAACGCGCTTAAGGTGGCGAATCTCGATACGTGATTTTTGGTTGTTGTTGGTCTGGATGGAACCATAAAGAGGGTAGAGTCCGGTTTAAACAAATCGTGCGGCTCTATCCTCGGAGATCGGCACAGGAATGAATATGGAATCGATCTGTTTTGAACACACGCAACTTGCCATCGACCCGTCTGTGCGCGGCATGCCGGCAACAAGCGTATCGACGAGCCAGTTCACTCCTGATAACGCGATTCTTCTAGTCTTCTAGATTTCATTATAATGGCCAGCACGCGTCGGATATATCTCAGCATTCGCGGCAATCGGGTGTCCAAAACGAAAGGCATGGTTTCATTTTTGTACTGCGAACCACAATGAGAACGGTCGCGCGACGCTCGGAGATATGGCCGATTGGTTTGCCGCTGGATTACAGGACCTTGGGCACCAGGTCACATTCTCCGACTGCCACGTGGAGAGCGGGGCGATTAATATTTTCTGGGAGTGTTTTACCCCAGTTATGGTGCGGCAAATCACGAAAGCCGGTGTTTACTTCGGCATCGTCGCAACCGAAATCCCGGATGGGCGCGGCTTCAACTGGCGCGAGGAGCCGAATTGGCATGCAAGGTTTAGCTGTTTCAAAGCCATCGCCGCGCAGGCCAGTTTCATCTGGACAATG